>NZ_JBHWJY010000009.1:0-146744 GCF_042731135.1 Streptomyces sp. NPDC059874 | reverse complement strand
CCCCCGGCACGGATCTCCGTGCCGGGGGCGGCCGTTCGTACGGGTGGTGTGCGGGCGGGTCCTACTCCTTGATGCCGGCCAGGTCGCCGGGCCGGCCGCGCAGGACCGCGCCCGCCGACAGCAGGGTGGTGGCCAGGGTCAGGCCCAGTGCCCCGCCGACCACCGTGACGAAGATCCACGGGGAGCCGGTCGGGAGCGTCGTGCCCAGCACGCTCATGCTGAACGGCACCAGGGTCAGCAGGGCCACCAGGAGGCCGAGGACGATGCCCGCCACGGAGACCAGGACCGCCTCCATCGCCATCATCTGCATCACCTGCCGGCGGGTGGCGCCGATCAGCCGCTGGAGCATGAACTCGCGGCGCCGCTCGGTGGTGGCCAGCACCTGGGTGTTGACCAGGGCGATCGTCGCGTAGCCGACGACCACCGCGAGGACCAGGTAGGCCATCCAGGACTGGGTGTCGCTGTTGTCCGCCGCGACCGCGGTCAGCGCCTGCCGGTCGGTGACGCGCAGTCCGGGCTGCTTGTCGGCGAGGGTGCGCAGCGAGGCGTCCAGGGCGGCCCGGTCGGTGCCCGGGGCGGCGCTCACCATGATCTGCGGGACCAGGCCCGCGTCGGTGTGCCCGACCAGGACGGACGCCGGGACCAGCGCGGTCTCGTAGCCGCGCTTGCCGTCGACGGTGGCGACCAGCTTCAGGTCGACGCGGGTGCCGTCGCCCAGGCGCATCGGGACGGTGTCGCCGATCTTCCGGTCGCCGGCGTACCGGGCGGGCAGCGCGACGGTGTCGCCGCGCAGACCGTCCAGGCTGCCGGCGGCGGCCCGGAAGGAGGTGGTCGCGGCCACGCCCTCGGGGGTGACGCCCTGCAGCGACACCTCGGTGGGCTGCGGCGCGCTGGATTCGCCGTCACCGCCGTTCGCGGTCGGATCGACCGGTACGTCGGGCTCGATGAAGCCGAGGCTGGGGACCTGGGCGGAGGCCGCCGCGACCCCGGGCAGGTCGCGGATCGCGTCCACCGTCTCCAACGGCATGCCGCCGGAGGCGGAGGTGACCACCGCGTCGGCCCGCAGGCTCTCGTCGAACGCCTGGTCGGCGCCGTCGGCCTGGGTGGTCTGCATGTAGATCAGGCCGACGGCCAGGCCGGTGGCGAGCATCACCGGCATCACCGCGGCCGCGAGCCGGGCCGTACGGGCCTTGGCGTTGCGGGTGGCGAGGTGCCCGGAGAGGCCGGACACCGCGCTCACGGGACGGCGCAGGGCCGCGGTGATGGCACGGGCCAGCACCGGGCCGAGGAGGCCGAAGCCGGTCGTCCACACCATCGCCGCCGGGGTGGCGACGCTGCCGGCGTCGGGGCCGTCCATGCCGGCCGTGCCGACGGCCAGGGCGACGCCGCCGACCAGACACAGCAGGCCCACGACCGAGCGGAAGCCGCTGAACCAGCGGCGCTGCAGGCCCGCTTCGGCGAGCGCCTCGGTGGGTCGGGTGCGGGCGGCGCCGTTGGCCGCGATGAACGCGGCGCCGACGGCGGTGACGAAGGCGGTGCCCACGCCGACGATCAGGGGGACGGATCCCGCGCGGAAGACGATCGAGTCCGGCACGACGCCGGCGTCGGCGAAGGCGCCCAGCAGCCAACGCCCCACTCGGGGGCCGGGGATGCAGGCCAGCGCCGTCGCGATGGCCGCCAGCAGGACGGTCTCGCCCAGGATCAGCCGGCGCAGCTGGCCGGGGGTGGTGCCGATGGCCCGCAGCAGCGCCATCTCGCGCTGCCGCTGCTGGATGGAAAGGCCCAGGGTGGAGGAGGCGACGAAGACGGTGACCATGGCGGAGAGCCCGCCGAACGCGGCGGCGAGCGGGATCAGGTCGCTGCCGTCGTCGATCACGCCCGGGTTCTCGGCGCGGCCCCGCTCGTCACCGGTCAGGACGGACACCTGCTGTCCGTCGACCGCCTTGCGGATCGCGTCGGCGATCGCGCCGACGTCCGCGCCGGGGGCCGGGAAGACGCCGATGTTGTCCACCTTGCCGGACAGCCCGGCGGCGACCTGGGCCTCCAGGGCCGCGGAGTCGGAGAGGAAGACCCCGTTGGCCTCGCCGTCTCCGGCCGCCAGGCCGGACACCTCGTAGCTCTTCGACGTACCGCCGGAGCGGATCTCGACCTTGGCGCCGGGCCGCAGGCCCGTCTGCTGCGCGAGCCGGGTGTCCAGGACGACCTGGCCGGCGGCCGCGGGCGGGGCGCCTTCGGTGATCTTGTACGGGGTGAGGGCGGCGGAGGACCAGCCGTGGCCGGCGATCTGCGCGGCCCGGCCGGCGCTGCCGGCCGGTGCGAGGGCGCCGGGGAACGTCACGTCGGCCGCGGTGCTCTGCACCCCGGGCACGGCGGCGATCTGCGCGTTGAGCGCCGCGTCGAACCGGACCCGCTCGGGGAAGATCAGCTCGCTGGAGGTGCCGAGGTAGCGCTGCTCCCCGGTGACGACGACGGGGGCCGCGGCCAGCCGCTGGGGCGGGGCCGCGTTGTGGATGCCCGTCTCCAGCAGGCCGCCGCAGGCCACGACGATGGTCGCGCCGAAGAACAGCGCGATGAACGAGGCGATGAATCCGCCCTTGTGGTAGCGCAGCGTGCGCAGCGCGATCCTGATCACAGCAGCGTCCCCTGTCCCGCGCCGACGGGGGTGGCCGCCGGGCGGGTGCCCCAGGCGCCCAGGTGGGTCATGCGCTCGGCGACCTGGTCGGCGGTGGGACGGTCCAGGTGGTCCACGATCCGGCCGTCCGCGAGGAACAGCACCCGGTCGGCGTGCGAGGCGGCGACCGGGTCGTGGGTGACCATCACGATGGTCTGGCCCGCCTGTTCGACGGCCTCGCGGAGCAGGGTCAGCACCTCGCGCGCCGTGTAGGTGTCCAGGGCGCCCGTCGGCTCGTCACCGAAGATGACGGCCGGCCGGGTGATCAGCGCCCGGGCGATGGCGACGCGCTGCTGCTGGCCGCCGGAGAGCTCGCCGGGGCGCCGGTTCTCCCGGCCGCCGAGCCCGACCCGCTCCAGCACCTCGGCCACCGCGCCCTTCTGGGGCCGCTTGCCGGCGAGCCGCAGCGGCAGGGTGACGTTGTCCAGGACGGACAGGGCGGGCAGCAGGTTGAAGGCCTGGAAGATGAAGCCGATCCGCTCGCGCCGGAACTTGGTCAGTTCCCGCTCCTTGAGCCGTGCCAGGTCCACACCGTCCAGCAGCACCGAGCCCGAGGTCGGACGGTCCAGCCCCGCCGCGCAGTGCAGGAAGGTGCTCTTGCCGGAGCCGGAGGGTCCCATCACCGCGGTGAAAGTGCCCCTGTCCAGGCCGATGCTCACGTTGTCGAGGGCGGTGACCCCGTTCTTCGCACCGCCGTAGACCTTCCGTACGGATTCCAGGCGGACGACGTGCCGACCCTGCGGGTCCGGTGTCCCTGTCATGGGTTTTCCTTCTGCTGGGAGCCGGCCCCGGGCGGGGCCGGCTGGGGGAGGGGTCAGGTCTGGGACGGGTCAGGTCTGCGACCAGGAGCGGAACTGCCGCTGCCCGTACAGGAGCGGCGGACGGGCGTGCTGCCGGGTTATCCGGCGGGCCTCGCCGAAGACGGTGACGTGGTCGCCCATCCGCTGGGTCAGGACGACCTCGCAGTCCGCGACGGTGTGGGCGTCGCGGACGAGGTGCGGCCCGCCCGCGCCGGGCGGCTGCTCCCAGGGGACCAGCGCGAACCGGTCCGGGTTCCCGGAGGCGAACAGCTCGGCCGTCTCCTGGGCCTGCGCGTGCAGGAAGTTGACGGAGAACGAGCCGGAGTTGAGGAGGGCTTGGAGGGTCGGACTGCCGGCGCGGAGGCAGACCAGCAGGGTCGGAGGGGCGAGCGAGACGCTGGTCACCGAGGAGCACGTCATCCCCCACGGTTCGCCGTCCAGGTCTCGGGTGGTGACGGCGCAGACCCCGGTGGGGAACTCGCTCATCAGGGAGCGGAAGGCGTCGGGCGAGGCCTGCGCGGAGGTCGTCGCGGTGGGCTGGGTGGTCATCGGGGGCTGCCTTCCGTCGCCAGGACGAGCTGGGGTTCGGCCGTGCCGGTCTTCTCGGCGCGGTCGGACGTCGCGCCGCGTTCCCGGTGGTCGAGGAGACCGAGGAGCGGGCCGGTCAGGGCCGTGGTGGCCAGGGCCATCACGACCAGGGCCAGGACCAGGGGTGCGGTGAGGATTCCGGCGCTGAACCCGGCCTGGAGCACGATCAGTTCGGTCAGGCCGCGGGTGTTCATCAGGACCGCGACCCGGCGGGCGTCGGCCGGCGGGCGGCCGCCGATCCGGGCTCCCAGGTAGCCGCCGATGCCCTTGCCCACGCAGGCGAGCAGGACGGTGGACAGGATGAGCACCCAGGACGCCTGCGAGAAGCTGCCGTTCAGCACGGTGACTCCGGTGACCACGAAGAACGCGGGCACCAACAGACGGCCGGAGCGGGCGATGCCGTCCACGGCGGGCGCCCACGGGGCGTCCGTGTCCCGGGGGATCGCGAAGCCCACCAGCGCCGCCCCGACGATGGCGGTCATGCCCATCTTCTCCATGGCGATCGCCACCGCGAGGGTGGCGATCGCCAGCACGACGGCGACCGTGCGCGGGGTCTTCCCGTACGCCCGGCGGGCGAGCGGGGTGCGCAGCGAGAATCGGATGGCCAGCGCGCAGGCGGCGCCGACCGCCAGCGCGAGCGCCGAGCGGAGGAAGCCCGCGAGGCTGCCCTCGCCCAGGCTGATGGCGAGCATGCACAGCAGCCAGCCGACGGCGTCCACGGTGATGGCCGCGCCGAGCGCGATCCGGCCCGCCGAGGATTCGCTCATGCCCCGGTCGGTGAGGATCCTGGCCATCACCGGTACGGCGGTGATGGACATGGCGACGGCGACCATGAGGACGAAGGCGGGCAGCGGGGCGTCACCGCGGGCAGCGGTGTCGTCGGTGACGAGGACCAGGCCCGCCAGCAGCAGGCCGCTGACGAGCGGCGGGACCAGGGAACCGGCCGCCACCCACGCGGTGGTGCGGCGGGACCGCGCCCCCGGGCCGGTCTGGAGCTTGTGGGCCAGGCCGACGAGGAAGAGGGCGAGGGCCGCTTTGGAGATGAGCTTGAGCGTGTCCAGTACCGGACCGGGCAGCACGTCCGCGAAGGCCCCGGGGCCCATCAGGTACAGGGCCGCCGGGCCGGCCAGCAGGCCCGCCGTGATCTCGCCGATCACCTCGGGCTGGCGCAGCAGGCGGGCCGCGGCCCGGCCCGCCCAGGCCAGCAGCAGGATCACGGCGAGGACCGCCAGGACGTGCGCGGTGCGGGTCAGGAATTCGATGACTTCCATTGGTTCAGGCCCTTTCCGGCCGGCGGACCGATGTCAGGCGACGCGCATCTGCGCGAAGTAGTCGTAGGCCTTGGGCAGGACCTCGGTGAGACGGCGGGTCTTGTCCCGGATCGCCTCGAACTCGCGCTCCGCGACGCTCGGGTCGGCGAGGGCGAGGGCCGGGGAGGGCTTCAGGTCGATGCCGCCCATGCCCAGGAGGATGCACATGTAGGAGTACGGCGGCAGGCCGTGGTAGTAGGGGTAGACCGTCTCGGAGTCCGGGAGCTGCGTCTTCCACTTCTCGATGCGCGCGGCCAGCGACTCGGGGACGGCGCGGGTCTTCGCGTCGCGCCAGTACTGGGTGTCGTTGCGCTTGGCGGCGACGTAGTGCAGGACGAGGAACTCGCGGACCCCGTCCATGACGTGGGCGATGGAGTCGTTGTAGAGCTCGCGCTGGACGGGGTTCCAGTCGTCGCCGGGGAAGTTCTTGGCGAGCTGCTCGATCGCGTGGTGGATGAAGAAGATGCCGGTGGACTCCAGGGGCTCGACGAACCCGCTGGACAGGCCTATCCCGACGCAGTTCTTGACCCAGGAGTTCTCGCTGCGGCCGATGCGCATGTTGATGTGGTTGGCCGGGACGTCCGCGGCCGCCGGGCCGACGAACTCGCGCAGCGTGCGCTCGGCCTCCTCCGGGGAGATGTAGTCCTTGGCGTAGACGTAGCCGGTGCCGACGCGGCCCATCAGCGGGATCGTCCAGATCCAGCCGGCGTCCTGGGCGGTGGCGGTGGTGCAGGGCAGGATGCCGCGGCGCTCCATGTCCATGGGGACCTGGAGGGCGACGGCGCTGTCGTTGGGCAGTGAGTCCTTGTACGAGATGAAGGGGGTTTCGAGGGCCTGGTTGAGGAGCAGTCCGCGGAAGCCGGTGCAGTCGATGTAGAGGTCACCGGTGATGTCGCCGTGGTCGGTGGTGGCGACGCCGGAGATCCAGCCGCGCTCGTCGAGCTTGACCTCCTCGACGTGGTCGACGATGTGCTTGACGCCGCGGTCGACCGAGTACGTCGTGAGGTACTTGGCCAGCAGGGAGGCCTCGAACTGGTAGGCGTACGGGAACTGCGTCTTGCCCTGGTGCTCGGACATGGTCAGTCCGGCCATCTCGTCCGCGCCCTCGACGAACGGCGAGTCGATGAGCGTGCCGTCGGCCTGACGCGGGCTGAGGCCGGCGTCGATGACCGAGGCCATGACGAAGCAGTCCTTGTCGAAGCGGTCCGTCGGACCGTTCTGCAGCCACCAGTCCGTGAGCGGGAAGCCGTTGACCGACCGCATCTGCTCGAACGGGTGGTAGAAGTAGTGGCCTTTCTCGCGCCAGTTCTCGAATTTGACGGCGAGTTTGTACGTGGCGTTGCAGGCCGGCATCCAGTCCTTCTCCTTGAGTCCGAGGAACTCGAAGAAGTGCCGGATGTCGCTGAAGGTCGCCTCGCCCACACCGACCGCTCCGACGTGGCCGGACTCGACGAGCGTGACGTCGATGCGGTCGCCGAACGCGGCCTTGAAGTACGAGGCCGTCATCCAACCCGCGGTGCCGCCGCCCACAATCACGATCTTGTTGAGCATTCCAGTGACTCCCATTCGCTGACTGATCGCGGATGACCGGAGCCTAGGAACGGGACGCGGGCCGGCACAGGCCTTTAAGTGCTCGGCTAATGTCACAGGCGGGGCACGAATTCCGGACATGTTTTCGTCCGTCAGCGTCACGTCAGGGGAGGTCGGCAGTATGCCGCCAGGGCGCCTCCACGGCAAGAGCGACGACCCGGCCATACCACGTGGCCGGATTTCGGTTGCCCGGATGGTATTTCCCCCGATCGGTTGACCCGGGACAGCATGAGGGCCTGCCGACATCAACGGGGGTTACACAAGTGGAAATCAACGTACTCGGGTCCGTATCTCTTTCCTGGGGAGACCGCACTTATGCCATGGCCTCGAAGCGGGTGACCTCGCTGCTGACGTTCCTGGCCCTTTCTCCGCGCACCACGGTGACGTCCGACCAGATCGAGGACGAGCTCTGGGCCCACCAGCGGATGTCCAACGCCCGCAACGCCCTGCAGGCCAACGTGCTGCGGCTGCGCAAGTACCTGGAATCCCTCACCGGGATGAAGGGATCGGAGCTGATCCGCACCGTCGGCAGCGGCTACCTGCTGGACCTGGCGCCCGAACGCGTCGACGCGCACCGCTTCCTGCGGCACGCGGAGACCGGCGCCGCACTGGTCCACGTGGACCCGGAGCGGGCCATCGTCGAGCTGGAGCGGGCGCTCGCGCTGTGGCGGGGGCCGGCCCTGATGGACTCGGTGGACGGGGTACGGATCCGACTGGCCGCCGCCCACCTGGAAGAACGCCGGATCACCGCCTACGAGGACCTGATCACGGCCATGCTGACCGTCGCGGCGCACCGCATCTCGGTGCCGGAGCTGCGCCGGCTGGCCGTCGAGCACCCCGAGCGGGAGCGGCTGAGCGAGCTGCTGATGCTGGCCCTGTACCGGGAGGGCAGGCAGGCCGAGGCGCTGGAGGTGTTCCACGGCGCGCGGCGCCGGCTCGCCGGAGACCTGGGGCTGGAGCCCGGCCGCGCCCTGAACCGGGCGTACCAGGCGATCCTCGAACAGGACGACGTGCTCGGGGAGCCCCGACAGGCCCTCGTCTACGCCGGCCGCCGCGGCTGAACTCCCCCTCGCCGGCCTTCCGCTGTTCCGCCGCTGTCGTCCCGCTGAGGTTTCACGGGTGCCCCTTGTCCGCAAGCGGAATGCCGATACGGTAAAAGCACCGGTTCAGTCCGCAGGTCCTTTCTGTCTGGATGTCCGGACCCGACGATCCGGGGACGGCCCACCCCGGCGGCAGTGGACCTGCGGACTGAATTCCCATTTCCGGGAACCGCCGACGGGGGCAGGACATGGAACTCGAATTGCGTCACGCTCGCATTGTCGTCACGATCAACACCACCGGCAGCATTTCCGCCGGAGCCCAGGAACTGGGCCTTCCACAGCCGAGTCTCACCGCACAACTGCGCCGTATCGAAAGGGCGGTCGGCGGCGACCTCTTCGTCCGATCCCGATCCGGGGTGACCCCGACCGAGCTGGGCGCGCGGCTCGTCCCGCGCCTGGCCGACCTGGTCCGGCGGGCGGACGAGGTGATGGCCGAGGCGCTGGCCGCCTCCGGCGGCCCGCTGCGGCTGGGCTGCACCGAGTGGACGCCGCCGGCGCTGCGCGGCGCCCTCCAGGCCGCGCTGCCGGACATCACCGTGCAGACCCAGACCCTGAACCCGGCGGCCGCCGTGGAGGCGGTGCAGCGCGGGGCGCTGGCCGCCGCCCTGGTGCCACGGGTGCCCGAGCCGGCCGACGGCGCACCGAGCGACGACGGCAGCGGCAGCGAGCCCGCCCTGGGCCGCGCCCTGATCGTGCGGGAACCGGTGTGGCTGGCGGTCCCGCACGACCATCCGCTCACGGCCCGGGCGTCCGTCGGGGCGGACGAGCTCACGGAACTCGCCGACCGCGCCGGGCTGGCCTGGGTGCGCTCCTCGCAGGACCACTGGTTCCGCACCGCGGAGCGGCGTGTGCTGGGCGGCGCCGTGCCCGGCCGGGTGCTGCACCACGTCAACAGCCACCAGGAGGCCATGAACTGGGTGCGGGACATGGAAGTGGCCGCCCTCACCACGCCCTCCGGGGCGCTGCCCGGCGTGGCCCTGGTCCCGGTGACCGGAGGCGAGCAGGTCGAGCTGGCGCTGCTGTGGCGCGGCAACGCCGTCTCCCGCGAGACCCTGCACATCCTGGTCGACACCGTACGCGCGTACTACTGCGACTACGCCCGCTCGCGCCCGGCGTACTGGTCCTGGATCCAGGACCACCGCGGCGAGTTCAGGGAGCTCGCACGCCACCTCCCGCAGCCCGTCGACGCCTGAGCCCGCGGGACCTCAGCGGGAGTTCAGCACGCGGTCGGCGGGGGCTCAGCGGAAGTCCGGCAGCGGATCAGAACGGCGTCAGAGGGCCGTCAGAGCGGTCGGCCAGCATCTGCGGCATGACAACTGCAGCGAACCGCCTCGACCTCGAAGCCCGCGACCGGATCAAGGAGATCATCTGCGACATCCTGGAGATCGAGCCCTCGGAGATGACCGACACCAGCCGCTTCAAGGAGGACCACGAAGCGGACTCCATGGGGGCCATCGAGATCCTCTCCCAGCTGGAGCGGATCTTCGGCACCGACATCGACCAGGCCGAGCTCTCCCGGATGGTCAACCTCGCCACCGTCATCACGGTCGTCGAGGAAGCCATAGCCGCCAAGTCCGACCCGGCCAACTAGGCCACGGCGCGTACGACTACGACGGGAGCGCAGGGTGTACGACGATGAGCGGGCGCCGCGCCGGGTGGTGATCACCGGCCTCGGCACGGTCACCAGCATCGGCCTCGGAGTCACGGCCTTCCTGGACGGACTGCGGTCCGGGCGCAGCGGGGTCAAGCCGATCACGGCATTCGACACGACGGGCTTCGCCCACGCCAACGGGTGCGAGGTGGACGACTTCGAGCCCGGGGACTGGATCCACCGGACCGAGCCGGCGGACCTGGGCCGGGCCACGCAGTTCTCGATCGCCGCCGCGCGGATGGCCGTCGAGGACGCCGGTCTGACCCCGGAAGACCTCCGGGAGCGGAAGGTCCTGGTCTCGGTCGGCACCACCGACGCCGAGTCCCGAGACCTCGACCTGCTCGTCGGACAGCAGTTGGAGCACGGACCGGAGCACCTGGACCACGGCGTCGTGCGCCGGGCCCAGGCCGGCCGGCTCTCCAGTGGCATCGTCCGCGAACTCGGTCTCGTGGACGTGGAGGCCCTGACGATCCCGACCGCCTGCGCGGCCGGCAACTACGCCATCGGCAGCGGCTTCGACGCCATCCGCGACGGCGACGTCGAGACCGCGCTGTGCGGCGGCGCCGACGCGGTCTGCCGCAAGACCTTCACCGGCTTCTACCGGCTCGGCACCATCGCCCCGGAGGTGTGTCAGCCCTTCGACAAGGACCGCAAGGGCATCCTCACCGGCGAGGGCGCCGGGATCCTGCTGATGGAGAGCCTGGATTCGGCGCTGGCACGCGGCGCCCGGATCTACGCCGAGGTCCTCGGCTACGGCCTCAGCTGCGACGCCCACCACCCCGTGGCCCCCGACCAGGACGGCCTGGCCCGGTGCATCGAGGTGGCGCACCGCAACGCCGGGGTCAAGGCCGAGGACATCGACTTCATCTCGGCGCACGGCACCGGCACCCACGCCAACGACGTGACGGAGGCGGGCGCGATCCGCCAGGTCTTCGACACGCCGCCGCCCACCATCTCCATCAAGTCCATGATCGGCCACTCCATGGGCGCCGCGAGCGCGCTCGCCTCCGCGGCCTGCGCGCTGGCGATCACCGAGGGGTTCATCCCTCCCACCATCAACCACCGCGAGACCGACCCCGAGTGCGGCCTGGACTGCGTGCCCAACGAGGCCCGCCCGGCCCGGCTGGACGTCGTGCAGAACAACGCCCTGGCCTTCGCGGGCAACAACGCCGTGCTGATCCTCGGCCGGTACGAGGAGGCCGCCTGATGTCCCCCACCCCCCTGGTCGTCTCCGGCTGGTCGGCGGTCTCGCCGTTCGGTGTCGGCAGCGACTCCTTCCGCACGGGTATGTCCGCCGGCCGCACCGCGATCGGGGCCGTCGACCGCGAGGCCTTCCCCGGCCCGTTCGCCGAGGGTGCGGTGGTCCCCGACTTCACCGCCGCCAAGTACGTCGGGAAGAAGGGGACCCGGACCATGGACCGGGTCACCGCCATCGCGGTCACCGCGGTCGGCGGCCTCATCGAGGGCTTCCGGGAGGATCTGGCCGCCCGCTCCGAGCAGACCGCCCTGGTCCTGGGCACCGGCTCCGGCAGTGTGCAGAGCATCATGGACTTCACCCGGGACGCGCTGGCAGGCGAGCGCCCGTACCACGTGGACCCGGCCCGATTCCCGAACACCGTGATGAACCGGGCCGCCGGGCAGAGCGCCATCTGGCACGGCATCAAGGGCCCCAACACCACCGTCGCGGGCGGCTCGCTGACGGGCCTGCTCGCCCTCGGTTACGCCCTGCGGCTGCACCGCGGCGGGCACTGCTCCCGCGTGCTGGTGGGCGCGGCCGAGGAGTACTCCACCCAGCGCTCCTGGCTGGAGTGGCACGGCCGCGACGAGGAGGAGCGGGACACCCCGCTCGGCGAGGGCAGTGCCGTCTTCCTCCTGGAGACCGCCGAGGACGCGGCCGCGGCCGGCCGGGCCCCGTTGGCCCGGATCGGCGCCACCGGCTTCCGTGCCTTCCACGCACCGGACGGGGCCCGGGAGGCCCTGGCCGTCTGTGTGCGCGGCGCGCTGGAGAAGGCCGGGGTGGCCGCCCCCGACGTACGGCTGGTGGCGCCCCTGGGATCCGGCGGCCCGCTCGTCGCACAGGAGGAGGCCGCCGTCACCGACGTGCTCGGCGAGGGCGCCGACCCGCGGTGGGTACGGATCCGGCCGCTGGTCGGCGACACCTCCGCGGCGTCCGCGGCGCTCCAGCTGGCCGGGGTGCTCGCCGCGGCCGGTGAGGGGGGCCTGGCGCCCGGCGAGGCCGCGCTGGTCACCGGTATCGAGCGGGACGGCCTGGTCGGCTGCGCGGTCCTCGCCGGCGGCTGACCTCCCCACACTCCGACGGCCGGCAGGGAGAACACCCCCGCCCCGGCCGGCCGTCGGATCCGCCCGCGCCCGCCCCGGCCCGCCCGTCCCGGCACCGGGCCACCCATCACCGAGGAGAACCGAGCACATGTCCGCAACCGAACGCCGCGTCGCATTGGTGACCGGGGGCTCCCGGGGCATCGGCCGCCACGTCGTGGCCCGCCTCGCGCAGGACGGCTACGACGTCGCCTTCTGCTACCAGTCCGACAAGGAGGCCGCCGACACGGTGGCCGCCGAGGCCACCGCCGCCGGGGCCCGCGTCCACACCGCACGCACCGACGTCCGCGACCACGACGCCGTACGGGACTTCGTCCGCGCGAGCGAGAAGGAACTCGGCCCGCTGCACACGGTGGTGTCCTGCGCGGGCATCGTCCGTGACAACCCGCTCGTGATGCTGGCGCCCGACGACTGGGACGCGGTCCTGCGGGTCAACCTGGACGGGACCTACAACCTCTGCAAGGCAGCGGTCTTCGCGATGATGAAGCGCCGTACCGGCTCCGTGATCACCTTGTCCTCGGTGGCCGGCGTGTACGGCAACGCCACGCAGACCAACTACTCCGCGACCAAGGCCGGGATCATCGGGTTCACCAAGGCCCTCGCCAAGGAGAGCGGCCGCTACGGCATCCGCGCCAACGCCGTCGCCCCCGGGTTCATCGAGACCGACATGCTCTCGGGGCTGTCCGAGGAGCACGTCAGGAAGATGACCGAGCGGATCCCGCTCGGTCGGTTCGGGCGGCCCGAGGAGGTCGCGGACCTGGTCTCCTTCCTCGCCTCCGACCGCGCCTCGTACATCACCGGACAGGTCTTCGGGATCGACGGCGGCCTCGTCGTCTGACGGGCCGCGCCCGCCGAGACCCCCGCACACACCCACGCAGCCAGGTCGACCGAAGGGTTCACCGTGCCCAAGAACAAGACGCCCCGCTTCTACTTCTCGCTGCGCAGCCCGTACTCCTGGCTGGCCTACCGCGAGATCATGACCTTCCACCCGGACCTCGCCGAACAGCTGGAGTGGGTGCCCTTCTTCGAGCCGGACGAGCTCAGTGCCCGGCTGCTGACGGAGCAGGGCGGCCGGTTCCCGTACTCGGCGATGTCCCGGGAGAAGAACCGTTACGTCCTCCAGGACATCGGCCGGATCACCAAGGCCCGGGGCCTGACCGTGACCTGGCCCGTGGACCGGGATCCGGTGTGGGAGGTCCCGCACCTGGCCTACCTGGTCGCGGCCCGGCACGGTCGCGGCCACGCCTTCATCGACGCCGTGTACCGGGCCCGGTTCGGCCGCGGCCGGGACATCTGCGACCCGGCCACCATCGAGGACATCGCCTTCGAGATCGGGCTCGACCCGCGCGCGCTGGCACGTGCCAGTGACGTCCCGGAGGTGCGCGCCGAGGGCATCCGGATCCTGCTCGACGTGTGCCGGGACGGGGTGTTCGGGGTGCCGTTCTTCGTCCAGGGCTTCAGCCGTTTCTGGGGCATCGACCGGCTGGACGACTTCGTCGCCCACCTGCGCGACCAGCAGGTACCGGCCGGCTTCGTGCCGGAACCGCTGGCCGCGATAGGGCTGGGCGACCGGGCCACCGAGGACGCCCACGCGGGTGGCTGCGGCTGAGTCGCAGCGTTTCAGCGCGCGATCAGTTCGCCTTCAGACCGCCGTCAGCGCGCGCGGCGACGATCTGGCCCGTGACAGGGCTGACATCGGAAACCTTCGCTAGGGGATAGCCATGACGCATGTTCAGACGGTCGGCGGCCTTCCGCTCACCGCCGGCCAGAAGGACATCTGGTTCGACGCGAAACTCTCTGGCGGGGGAGCCACGTACAACACCGCCATCTACTGGGACATCAGGGGCCCGCTCGATCACGCCCTGTTCCGCACCGCGCTGGAGCGGCTCGTCGAGGAGTCGGAGTGCCTGCGGACCGGATTCACCGAAGTGGACGGCGAGCCCCGCCAGTTCGTCGAGCCGTTGGAGGCGCTGCCGCTGACGGTCACCGACGTCAGCGGGGCGGCCGACCCGGCCGCGGCGGCGCACGAGGCGATCCGCGCCGATCTGCGGGTGCCGTTCGCCCTGACCGACGAGGGCGGCGAGGACGGCGAGGGCGACGGCGGCGCGCGCGGGCCGCTCTTCCGGCTGAGCGTCTTCACCCTCGGCGTCGACCGCGCCTTCTTCTGCCTCCTCAACCACCACCTCGTCTCCGACGGCTTCAGCTACGTCATCTACTGGCAGCGACTGGCCGCGATCTACGAGGCCCTGCTCGCCGGCGCCGATCTCGACGAGGGCCGTTTCCCGGCGCTGACCACCCTGCTCGACGCCGAGGCCGGCTACGTCGGCTCGGCCCGTGCCGAGCGTGACGCGGCCTACTGGGAGGAACGTTTCTCCGACCGGCCCGAACTGATCAGCCTCTCCACCGGCGACGCCGAGCCGGCCCAGACCTTCCTCCAGGAGCAGGACGTCCTCCCCGAGGCCGTCGCCGAGCGGCTGCGCGCCGTGGCCTGGGAGTCCCGTGTCACCTGGCAGACCGTGCTGGTCGCGGCCCTGGGCGCCTACACCGGCCGGATGGCCGGCACCGAGGACGTCCTGCTGTCCGTGCCCGTCACCGCCCGCGTCGGCGGCGACACCCAGAAGGTCCCCGGCATGGTGGTCAACTACCTGCCGCTGCGGCTCGCCGTGGACTCGTCCACCACCCGTTCCGGCCTGCTCGCCGACGCCTACCGCGCCTTCTCGCAGGCCCTCAAGCACCAGCGCCACCGCGTCAGCAGGATCCGCCGCGCCATGGGCCTGCCCAGCGACGACCGGCGGCCCTTCGGCCCGTTCCTCAACATGATGCCGCAGGTGGAGAAGCTGGCCATCGGCCCGTGCGCGGCCACCATCCACAGCCCGTCCACCGGGCTGGTGGACGACCTCGAGTTCACCGTCGCCGACAAGGGAGACGCCGGCATAGGCATCGACCTGAACGGCAACGAGGCCCGCTACACGCGGTCCGAGGTCCGCGCGCACCTCGACCGGTTCGTCTCCTACCTCGACCGGTTCCTGACCGCCGACGCGGACGCGCCGTTGGCGGGCCTCGAGCTCCTCTCCCCCGGCGAGGCCGCGGAACTGGCCGACGCGCTCACCGGCCCGGTCCGCCCGACCCCGTACCTGGGCGTCGTGGAGCGGATACGGGCGCACGCCGCGAAGACCCCGGACGCCCCGGCCGTCACCGACGACACCGGCACGCTCGGCTACGCCCAGCTCGTCGGCCGGGCCGGCGCGCTGTCCCGGCACCTGACGGGCACCGGCCCGGTCGCCCTCCTCACCGAGCCCGGCCGGGACTTCGTCACCGCCGAGGTGGCCGTCCTCGGCGCCGGGCGGGCCTTCGTACCGCTCGACCCCGGTGCGCCGCTGCCCCGCCTGACCGCCCTGCTGCGCGACAGCGGCGCCGGCTTCGTGCTCACCGACGCCGCGCACAGGGACCTCGCCGAGCAGGCCGCCGCGGCCGCCGGCGACGGCGTCCCGCTGCCCGTGCGCGAGATCGGGACCGAGCAGGACGCCCCGGACGCGCTGCCGCCGGTACTGGGCGGCCCGCAGGACCTGGCGTACGTCATCTACACCTCGGGTTCCACCGGCAAGCCCAAGGGCGCCATGGTGCAGCGCGGCGGCATGGTCAACCACCTGCTCGCCAAGGTCGAGGAGCTGTCCCTGGACGGCTCCGACGCCCTCGTCCACAACGCCCCGGTCACCTTCGACGTCACCGTCTGGCAGACCTTGACCACGCTGCTCGTCGGCGGCCGGGTCCGTGCCTTCAGCCGGGCCGAGGCCTCCGACCCCGACGCGCTGTTCACCACGATCGGCGCCGAGGGCCTGACCGTGCTGGAGGTCGTCCCGTCCCTGCTGCGCGCGACCCTCGACGTGTGGGACGCGGCCGGCTCGGCCCCGGAGCTGCCCGCGCTGCGCTGGATGATCTCCAACGGGGAGGCGCTGCCGGCCGAGCTGTGCACCCGCTGGTTCGCCCGCTACCCGGGCATCGCGCTGGCCAACCTGTACGGCCCGACCGAGTGCTCCGACGACGTCACCCACGCCTACGCCCGCACGGCAGGCGCCCTCGACGCGATGGCCGCGCCGATCGTCCCGATCGGCCGGCCGCTGCGCAACACCCGCCTGCACGTCCTCGGCGACGACCTGACGCCCGTGCCGCGCGGCGTGCGCGGTGAGTTGTACATCTCCGGCGCCGGCGTGGGCCGCGGCTACCTCGGCGACCCCCGCCGCACCGCCGTCACCTTCCTGCCCGACCCCTTCGCCGGCGACGGCTCCCGCATGTACCGCACCGGCGACCTGGTGGAGCTGCGCCCCGACGGACAGCTCGCCTTCGTCGGCCGCCGCGACCACCAGGTCAAGATCCGCGGCCAGCGCATCGAGCTCGGCGAGGTCGAGTCGGCGCTGCGCGCGCTGCCCGGCGTCGCCGACGCGGTCGCCGCCGCCGTGACCGACCCGGCCGGACACAAGCGTCTGGTCGGCTATCTGGAGCCGGAGTCCGGCGTCGTCCTCGACACCCCGGCGCTGCGCGCGCTGCTGGCGGGCCGGCTGCCGGAGGCGCTCGTGCCCACGGTGCTGCTCACTCTGGACGCGCTGCCGCTGACCGCTCACGGCAAGGTGGACCGCAAGGCGCTGCCCGCCCCGGACCTGGGGGGCCCGCAGGCCGCCGTCCGGGCCGCCCGCACCCCCGAGGAGGGCATCCTCTGCGCGGTGCTGGCCGAGGTGCTGGGCCTGCCCGAAGTCGGCGTCGACGACGGGTTCTTCGCCCTCGGCGGCGACAGCATCAGCTCCATCCAGGTCGTCAGCCGGGCCCGCCGGGCCGGGCTGATCGTGACCGCCCGCGATGTCTTCAAGCACCGCACCCCGGCCGCGATCGCCGCCGTGGCCCGGCGCGTGGAGAGCGACGCCGCCGCGGCCGTCGCGGACGACGGAACCGGGGAGATCGACCCGACGCCCATCTCCGATCGGCTGCGCGAGCAGCTGTCCGAACTGCCCGACGCCACTCGCGAGTTCGCCCAGTACACGGTCGTCACCGCGCCCGCCGGACTCACCCCGGCCGTGCTGGAGCCCGCCCTGCAGGCGGTCCTGGACCGGCACGACGCGCTGCGCCTGCGGCTCGGCTCCCCGGTACCGGGCCTGTGGACGCAGGAGGCCCTGGCGCCCGGCGCCGTGAGCGCCGCCGACGTGGTCACCCGGGTCACCGTGCCCGCCGGGGCGGACCGCGCGGCCGTGCTCGCCGAGCAGACCGCCGCCGCCCGGGCCCGGCTGCGTCCCGAGAACGGGCTGGTCGTGCAGGCGGTGCTGCTGGAGGAGGCCCCCGGCGCGGGCGGCCGCCTGCTGCTGGTCGTCCACCACCTGGCCGTGGACGGGGTGTCCTGGCGGATCCTGCTGCCCGACCTGGAGGCCGCCTGGCAGGCCGTCACGGAGGGCCGCACCCCTGCCCTGGAACCCGTCCCGACCTCCTTCCGGACCTGGGCGAAGGCCCTGTCCGCGGAGGCCCGCACCTCCCGCCGGGTGGGTGAACTCCCGCTGTGGAGCGCCCAGTCGGCCGGGGCCGCGGAGATCCTCGCCGACCGGCCGCTGGACCCGGCCGCCGACACCTGGGCGCACGCGGGCCGGCTCCGTCTGGAACTGCCCGCCCAGCTCACCGCCGACGTGCTCACCCGGGTGCCCGCCGCCCTGCACGCCGAGATCAACGAGGTGCTGCTGACCGGCCTCGCGCTGGCCGTCACCGGGCGCCCGGGAGCCCAGGGCACCCGTACCGTCGTCGAGCTGGAGGGCCACGGTCGCGAGCAGATCGGAGACGGCCTCGACGTCTCCCGTACGGTCGGCTGGTTCACCAGCGCCTTCCCCGTCGGGCTGGACGTCGGCGAGCTGGACCGCGCCGAGGTCCGGACCGGCGGCCCGGCCGTCGGCTCCGCCCTCAAGCGGGTCAAGGCCGCGCTGCGCGCCCTGCCCGACCACGGCATCGGCTACGGCCTGCTGCGCCACGTGAACCCGCAGACCGCGGGCGTGCTCGCCCGGGCCGCCGTGCCCCAGATCGGCTTCAACTACCTGGGCCGGTTCGCGGCGGGCGAAGGCGCCTGGGCGATCGAGGCCGGCGGCGCCGGTCTGACCGCCTCCCCCGACACCCCGCTGCGCCAGCCCCTGGACCTGGTCGCGCTCACCGAGGACCGCCCCGAGGGCCCGGTCCTGGTGGCCGAGTGGACCTGGCCGTCCGGCGCGCTCTCCGAAGGCGCCGTGCGGGAGATCGCCGAGGGCTGGTTCGCCGCGCTGGGGGCGCTCGCGACGCACGCCTCGCGCCCCGGATCGGGCGGCCGGATCGCCGCCGAGTTCCCGCTGGTCGACGTGGAGCAGCGGGAGGTCGACGCCTGGGAGCGGGAGTTGGACGGGCTCACCGACGTCCTGCCGCTGTCCCCGCTCCAGCGCGGCCTGCTCTTCCAGGCGGAATTCGACCGCCAGGGCATGGACGCGTACACCCTCCAGGTCGTCATGGACATCGGCGGCGCCCTGGACGTGGCCGCGTTGCGCGCCGCGGCCACCGCGCTGCTGGACCGCAATCCGGCGCTGCGGGCCCGGTTCCGCGAACGGGACCAGGGCGATCCGGTGCAGCTGATCCCGGTCTCCGTCGAGCTGCCGTGGACCGAGACCGACCTCACGGCCGCCGCCGATCCCGGCGCGGAGGCGAGCCGGCGCACCGAGGAGGAGTGGCTGGACCGCTTCGACGTGACGCGGGGCCCGCTGACCCGGTTCACCGTCTACAAGCTGGGCGCCGAACGCCATCGCGTCGTGTGGACCACCCACCACATGCTGGTGGACGGCTGGTCGCTGTCCGCCGTCCTCGCCGAGGAGCTCGTCACCCTGTGGGGCAACGGCGCCGACGTCAGCGCCCTGCGCCCGGTGGCGCCGGGCCGCGCCTACCTGGAGTGGTCCGCCGCCCAGGACAAGCCGGCCGCCCGCGCGGCGTGGGAGCGGGAGCTCGACGGGATCGACGAGGCCACTCGGCTCGGCCCCGCGGACCGGGCGCGGGTCTCCGTCCTGCCCGAGACCTACACCGTGGAGCTGCCCGCCGAGCTGACCTCCGCCCTCACCGACTGGGCGCACCGGCGCGGCCTGACCATGAACACCGTCGTGCAGGGCGCCTGGGCCGCCGTACTGGGCAGCCTCACCGGCCGCCACGACGTGACCTTCGGCGCGGTCGTCTCGGGACGCCCCGCGGACCTGCCCGAGGTCGAGCAGATGGTCGGCGCGTTCCTGCACACCCTGCCGGTACGGGCGGACCTGGACCCGGCGCTGCCCTTCGAGGAGATGCTGGCCGGCCTCCAGGACCGTCAGCTCGCGCTGGAGGAGCACCAGCACCTGGGCCTGGCCGAGGTGCAGCAGGTCGCCGGGATCGGCGAACTCTTCGACACCGTGGTCAGCTTCCACAACTACCCGGCGGGCGCGCTGGACGCGATCGGCTCGTACGTCCCCGGCCTGACGATGCTGGACTGGAAGGCCCGGGTCATCGCCGAGTACCCGCTCGCGGTCGGGGTGTTCCCGACCGAGGGGCAGCGCCTGCGGGTGGAGGCCCAGTACCGCCCGGACGTCTTCGACGCCGCGCGGGCCGAAGTCTTCGTCGACCGGTTCGCCCGCGTGCTGGGGCAGCTCGCCGACGCCCCGCGCACCCCGCTGGGCCGGATCGACGCGCTCACGGGCGAGGAGCGGGAGCAGGTGCTCGGCGCCTGGTCCGGGGCGGCCGCGGCCCGCCCGGCCACCGCCGCCCTGGCCGGCGCGACGTTCGAGCGGTGGGCCCGTTTCTCGCCCGCCAAGCCGGCCGTCTCCCTCGGCGACGAGGAGCTCGACTACGCCGAGCTGAACGGCCGGGCCAACCGGCTGGCCAGGCTGCTGGCCGAGCGCGGTGTCGGTCCGGAGCAGCCGGTCGCCGTGATGCTGCCCCGCTCCCCCGGGCTGATCGTCGCCGCGCTCGCCGCCCTGAAGGCCGGCGCGGTGTTCCTGCCCGTCGACGCCGACTACCCGGTCGACCGGATCGGCTACATGCTGGAGGACGCCCGCCCGCCGGTCCTGCTGACCGACACGGCGACCTGGTCGCGCCCGGCCGGCCTGCCCGACCTGGCCGCGCTCGGGGTCGCTCCGGTGCTGTTGGACGCGCCCGAGACGGCCGCCCGGCTCGCCGCGCTCGACGGGCACGACCTCGCCGACGCGGAGCGGGTGGCGCCGCTGCACCCGGAGAACACGGCGTACGTCATCTACACGTCCGGCTCCACCGGCCGCCCCAAGGGCGTCGCCGTGGCCCACACCGGGCTGATGTCGATGGTCGCCAGCCTCTCCGACCGGTTCTGGCTCGACCACGACGTACGGGTCCTGCAGTTCGCGTCGTTCAGCTTCGACGCCTCGGTCTTCGGCATCATGCTGGCGCTCCTCAACGGCGGCACCCTGGTGATCGCCGACGAGGAGGCCCGCACCCCGGGCCGGCCGCTGGTGGACCTGATCAACGACGCCCGGATCAACCTGGTCGCGCTGCCGCCTGTCGTGGTCGGCGGGCTGCCCGCCGACGCCACCCTCCCCGCGGACCTGCGGCTGGTGGTCACCGGGGAGGCGGTGCCGGCGGAGGTGGTGGAGCGCTGGGGCGGCTCGGTCAGGCTGTTCAACGGCTACGGACCCACGGAGGCCGTCGTCGGCTGCACCGTCGCCGGCCCGCTGGCCCCCCGGGGCGGGCGGCCGCCGATCGGCAAGCCCACCAACGCCCACCGCGTGTACGTGCTCGACCGGAACCTGCGGCCCGTCGCCCCGGGTGTCACGGGCGAGTTGTACGTCGCGGGCGGCTTGGCCCGCGGCTACCTGGACCGGCCGGGGCTGACCGCGTCCCGGTTCGTCGCCGACCCGTACGGCCCGGCGGGCTCCCGGATGTACCGCACGGGAGACCTCGTGAGCTGGCTGCCCGACGGCGACCTGGACTACCTGGACCGGGTCGACGACCAGGTACAGCTCCGCGGGATCCGCATCGAGCTCGGCGAGATCTCCTCCGCCCTGCTCGCCCAGCCCGGCGTCGAACAGGCCGTCGTGGTGATGCGCGAGAACGAGGCGGGCGAACGCCGGCTGGTCGCGTACGTGGTCGCCGGCTCGGCCGCCGGCCCCGAGGCCACCGCGGTGCTGCGCGAACGGCTCGCCGCGGAACTCCCCGACTACATGGTCCCCTCGGCGGTGGTCGCCCTCGCAGAGCTGCCGCTCACCCCCCACGGCAAGCTGGACCGCAAGGCCCTGCCCGACCCGGACCTGGGCGCTACCTCCCGCGGCCGGTCCCCGCGCACGCCCGTCGAAGGCATCCTGTGCGGGCTGTTCGCGGACGTCCTCGGCCTGGAGCAGGTCTCCATCGACGACGACTTCTTCGAGATCGGCGGGCACTCGCTGCTCGCCACCCGCCTGGTCAGCCGGGTGCGCGCCACCCTCGGCGTCGAACTCCCCATCCGCGCCCTGTTCGAGGCCCGGTCCGTGGTGGGCCTGGCCGGACAGGTCGCCCACGCGGCGCAGGCCCGGCCCGCGCTGGCGCCGGCCGCGCCGGGAGGGGAGCGTCCGCTCTCCTTCAGCCAGCAGCGCCAGTGGTTCCTCAACCGGCGCCAGGGCCGCGCGGACGGCTCGTACAACAGCGCCATGGCCTTCCGGCTCACCGGGAAGCTCGACACCGACGCCCTGCAGGCGGCCCTGCTCGACCTGACGGCCCGGCACGAGGTGCTGCGGACGGTGATCCCCGAGCAGGACGGGGTGCCCTCGCTGCGGGTCCTGGACCCGGCCGCGGGCGCGCCGGTCCTCAAGACCGTGTCCGTCTTCACCGACCAGCTCGACACCGCGCTGGCCGCCGAGGCCGACCGGGGCTTCGACCTCACCGAGGAGACCCCGCTGCGGGTGCGGCTCTTCCCGGCCGGCGCGGACGCCTTCGTCCTGCTGATCGTGCTGCACCACATCGCCTTCGACGGCTGGTCGATGGAGCCGCTGCTCGACGACCTCGCCACCGCCTACCGGGCCCGGACCGGCGGGCAGGCCCCGCGGTGGGAGCCGCTGCCGGTGCAGTACTCCGACTTCGCCGTCTGGCAGCGCGAGCTGCTCGGCGAGCCGGACGACCCGGACGGCCTCGGCGCGCGGCAGCTCGACTTCTGGCGCGACGCGCTGGCCGGTCTCCCGGAGGAACTGCCGCTGCCGACCGACTTCCCCCGCCCGGAGGGCGGCGGGACCGCCGGGGACACGGTGCTGTTCGACCTGGACCCGGAACTGCACGGCGCGATCGCGGAGATCGCCCGGACCACCGGCACCACCGAGTTCATCGTCTTCCAGGCGGCGCTCTCGGCCCTGCTGACCCGGTGGGGCGCGGGAACCGACATCCCGCTCGGGGTGTCCGTCGCCGGGCGCGCCGACGACGCGCTCGCCGACGTGGTCGGGATGTTCCTCAACACCCTGGTGCTGCGCGGCGACACCAGCGGCGACCCCACGTTCCGGGAGCTGCTGGAGCGGCTGCGGGAGACCGACCTGGCCGCCTACTCGCACCAGGACGTGCCGTTCGACCAGGTCGTGGACGCGGTCAGGCCGGCCCGCGTGCTGGGCAGGCACCCGCTGTTCCAGGTCTCGCTCACCGTGCAGCACGACGGGGTGCGGGTGCCGGAGCTGGTGGGCCTGAGCGCGGAGCCCGAGTACGTCGGATCCGACCAGGCCAAGCTGGACCTGGTACTGGAGCTCTTCAACTGGCCCGGCCGGGACGGCATGCGCGGTCTGCTGACCTTCAGCACCGCGCTGTTCACCCGGGACACCGCGGAGCGGCTCGTCGAGCAGTTCCGGCAGGTGCTGCGCGCCGCCGTCGCCGACCCGGAGGTGCGCGTCAGCGGTCTCGACGCGGACCGCGGACTCGCGGCCCCGGTGGCGGACACGCTCACCGGGTTGCTCGCCGGGCGGATCGAGGCCTCCCCGGGGGAGACCGCGGTCGGCGCCGGCTCCCGGGCCCTGTCGTACGCGGAGCTGGACGAGCGCGCCGGGCGGCTGGCGCTGCACCTCGTGGAGCGGGGGGCCGGTCCCGGTCGGGTCGTCGCCCTCGCGGTGCCGCGCGCCGTCGACCAGGCGGTGGGCGCTCTCGCGGTGCTCAAGTCCGGTGCGGCCTACGTGCCGGTGGGCGCGGAGGAGCCGAGCGACCGGGTCCGGGAGCTGGTGGAGGCGACCGCCGCGGTGGCCGTCCTCACCACCGAGGGCCTGGCCGGGAGGCTGCGGAGCACCGGGGTGCCGGTCGTGGTCCTGGACCCGGCCGCCGGCGGGCGGGCAGCCGGATCGGCTCCGGCGCACCTGCCGGACCCGGACCGGCCCGCCTATCTGCTGCGCGGGCCGGACGGGGCGGCCACGGTCACCTCCGTCAGCCACGCCGAGGCGGCCGCGCTGGCCGCCGTACCGGGCGCGGCGGCGGACGCCGGGCTCTGGCCCGCCCTTCTCTCGGGCACGGCCATGGGCGCCGCGGACCGGCCGGGGCGCGACTGGTCCGCCCCGGATCCGTCGTCCGCGGCGGCCGACGGGGCGGCCGCCCCGGACGGCGCGGTGGACGGCTCGGTTGACGGCCTGCGCGAGACGGCCGTCGCCGACGCCGATCCGGTCGAGGAGACGCTGCTGCGGATCGTCCGCGACGTGCTCGCCACCGACGCGCTCACCGCCGGGGCGAACTTCTTCGAAGCCGGCATGGACAGCATGAAGTCGCTGCGGGTGGTCAGCCTGGCCCGCAAGGCCGATCTGGGGCTGAGCATCGCGGACGTCTTCGTCCACCAGAGCGTCGCCGCGCTGGCCGCCGGCCTGCGCCCGGCGGCCGAACCGGACCCCGAACCGGCCCCCGAACCGGCTCCGGAATCCGCCGTACGAGCACCGGCGCCGGAGGCGATGCGCAGCAGTGCCCGGGGCATGGCCGAGGCCATCGCCGAGGCCGACGGGATCGACCACGTCGACCACTTCACCCCGATGCTGACCATCCAGCCCGAGGGCGACCGCACCCCGCTGTTCTGCGTGCACAGCGGTGTGGGGCTGTCCCTGTCCTATCTGACCCTGGTGCCCTACCTGCACCCCGACCAGCCCGTCTACGCCCTCCAGTCGCCCACCGTGGTGGACGGCGCTCCCCTTCCGGAGAGCATCGAGGAGAACGCGGCGGAGTACATCCGGCTGATCAAGGAGGTCCGGCCCGAAGGCCCGTACCACCTGCTGGGCTGGTCGTTCGGCGGACTGCTCGCCTACGAGATGGCCGTCCAGCTCCGGGCGGCGGGCGACGAGGTCGGCCTCCTGACCGTCATGGACTCCTTCCCGCGCACCGACGCGGTCGACGAGCGCGACGAACAGGTACGGCTGGGCTGGCTGATGGAGGGCATCGGCCATCACCGGGACGAGTTCGGCGGCCGCCGGCTCGCGCCGGACGACCTCTACGAGACGCTGCTCCGGGACGGCAGTCCGCTGGCCCGGATGGGCCGCGAACGGCTCGGCCGGGTGGTCGACCTGATGGGCCGCCACCAGCTCCTCAACACCCGCTACAAGCCGGGTGAGTACGCGGGGGACGTGGAGCTCTTCCTGGCCGAGCACTCGCCCTGGGGCGAGGTGACCGACAAGGACGTCCTGTGGAAGGAGTTCATGACCGGCTCCGTGCGGGTGCACCGCATCGACTGCGCGCACGACGACATGCTCAACCCGGAGCCGCTGACCGCCATCGGCCCGGCCCTGCGGACCGCCCTCGACGCCTGGAAGGCCGGTAACCGGTCATGACGACGACCCTTCCGCGCCCCGAGGCGGACCCCGACAAGACCGCCGTGGCCACCGCCACCGGGACGCCGCGACTCGCGGCGGCCCGGGGGCCGGCCGGCCTGCGGACCCTGCTCACCGAGACCGGCGCCGTCATCGGCCGGCGGCTGCGCCGGATGCGGCGGGCCCCCGGCCGCTCCATCGGCATCGTGCTCAACCCGATGCTCTCGCTGATCATGCTCGGCTACCTCTTCCGCTACTCGATCCACCTGCCCCAGGGCGGCGACTACGTCGAGTACGTCTTCGCCGGCGGAGCCGTCCAGGTCGGCCTGGCCTGTGTCGGCCCCACCGCGGTCTCGCTCGCCCTGGACATGCAGGGCGGGCTGGTGGACCGGTTCCGCTCGCTGCCCATCAACCGGGCCTCGATCCCGATCGGGCACACCGCCGCGGACTGGCTCGTGGGCATGGGCGGACTGGGCACCACCATCCTGATCGGCCTCGTGCTGGGCTGGCGTTCGCACACCGGGGTGCTGCCCACCCTGGCGGGCTTCGCCCTGATCGCGGTCTTCATCTACGCGATGCTGTGGCTCGGGGTGCTGCTCGCGCTGACCCTGCGCAGCGTCGAGACGATCAGCGTGGTGGCCCCGTTCATCGTGGTCGTGCTGCCCTTCCTGTCGAGCGCCTTCCTCTCCCCCCAGACCATGCCGTCGGCGCTCCGCCCGCTCGCCGAGTGGAACCCGGTGACCGCCGTCATCGCGTCCTGCCGCGACCTGTGGGGCAACCCGGACACGCCCAGCAGCGGGTTCGCGGGCACCCATCCGCTCGTGGTGGTCTCGGTCACCCTGACCGTGATCTTCGTGACCTGCACCGTCGTGAGCCTGCGGCGTTTCCGTACGGCGACCAGCTGACACCCCCGTCGAAGACCCGAGGAACACCATGACCGTGACCCAGGAGGTGGCTCCGGCCGCCGCCGTCCCCGAACCCGCCGCCCTCGACCTGACCGACCCGCAGACCTTCCTCGACGTCGACCCGCACGCCATGTGGCGCCGGTTCCGCGCCGAGAGCCCGGTGCACTGGCATCCGGCCGGAGCGCGCACCCCGGGCTTCTGGGTGATCTCCACGTACGCCGACGCCGTCGCCGTCTACCGGGACAACAAGCGGTTCACCTCCGAGAAGGGCAACGTCCTCACCACGCTGCTGCAGGGCGAGGACTCCGCCTCCCGCAAGATGCTGGCCGTCACCGACGGCGTCCGGCACCGCGAGATCCGCAACGTGATGCTCAAGTCCTTCGCGCCGCGCGTCCTGGAGCCGGTCGTCGCCGGGGTGCACGAGCACACCCGCGAGCTGCTCGGCAGGGCGATCGCGGCGCGGCGGGTGGACTTCGTCGCCGACGTCGTCGACCACATCCCGATCCAGACCATGGGCGACCTGCTCGACATCCCGCACGCCGACCGCCCGCGGCTGGTGGAGTGGAACACCCGGACCCTGGCCCGGGAGGGGTCCGGGGACGACGAGTTCGAGTCCCTGATGGCCCGCAACGAGATCATCATGTACATGGGCGAGCTGGCGGCCGAGCGGCGCCGCAACCCGGGCGAGGACGTCCTGAGCACCCTCGCCGCCGCGACCGTCGACGGCAAGCCGCTCACCGAGGACGAGATCGTCCTCAACGCCTACAGCCTGATCCTCGGTGGCGACGAGTCCACCCGGACCTCGATCATCGGCGGGCTGATCGCCCTCGCCGAGAACCCCGAGCAGTGGCGCCGGCTCAAGTCCGGCGAGGTGTCCGCGGACAGCGCGACCGAGGAGATCCTGCGCTGGACCACCCCGGCCATGCACTTCGGACGCCGCGCCCTGGTCGACGTACCGCTGCGCGACAAGACCATCAGGGCCGGCGACATCGTCACCCTCTGGAACACCTCGGCCAACTTCGACGAGCAGGCCTTCACCGACCCGGAGCGCTTCGACGTCGGCCGCACCCCCAACAAGCACGTGGTGTTCGGCCACGGTCCGCACTTCTGCCTCGGTGCCTTCCTGGGCCGGGTGCACGTGAAGGCCATGGTGGAGGCGCTGGCCGCGATGGTCGACGACATCACGCTGCTCGGGCCGCCGCAACGCCTCTACTCCAACTTCGTCCGCGCCTACAGCGCGCTGCCCGTCGCCTTCACCGGCAAGGAGACCCACTGAGATGCGACACGAGACACGCACGGCCGGCGGCACGACCTTGGCCGTGCTGTACGCCGACACCCAGTCCGCCGAGGTCCGCACGCGGGCCGAGGAGCTCCTCGCCGAGCACGGCGCGGTCCTCGTACGGGGCCTCGGGCTCACCGACGCGGACGCCTTCCACGCCGCGGTGAGCCTCTTCGGCGACTCCCTCATCGACAGCTACCGGGGCGGCAACACCCCCCGGGCGGCCGTCTCCGACGGGGTGTTCACCTCCACCGAGTACCCCGCCCGCTTCGACATCTCCCTCCACAACGAGATGTCGTACGCCAAGGCGTGGCCGACCCGGCTGTTCTTCGGCTGCCTGATCGCGCCCGAGACCGGCGGGGCCACCCCGGTCTGCGACGGCGGGGCGCTGCTGGCCTCGCTGCCGCCGGAGGTACGGGACCGGTTCGCCTCGGGCGTGGTCTACCGCCAGCACCTGCACGGCGGGTTCGGGCTGGGCAAGTCCTGGCAGGCCACCTTCGAAACGGAGGACAGGGCGGTGGTCGAGCGGTTCCTGGAGGAGTCGGCGGCCGAGTACTCCTGGACGCCCGACGGCGGCCTGCGGGTCAGCCAGCGCCGCCCGGGCGTCCGGCCCAACCCCCGTACCGGCGCCGACACCTGGTTCAACCAGGCCGACCAGTGGCACCCCTCGAACCTGCCCGAGGAGGAGGCCGAGACCCTGTTGTCGCTGATCGACGACGTGGACGAGCTGCCGCACTGGGTCACCTACGCCGACGGCACCCCGCTCTCGGACGACGACCTGGCCCATGTGCGCAAGGCGCAGCGGGAGAACCGGCTGGCGGAGCCGTGGCAGGTCGGCGACATCATGATCGTGGACAACATGTCGGTGCTGCACGGGCGCGAGGCGTACACGGGAGACCGCAAGATCGTCGTCTCGATGACCTGACCGCGCGAGCGGTCCGGCGGGAAGGGGCTCGGCACGCGGTACGCCGGGCCCCTTCGGCCTCCCCTCATTCACCGCCCCCTTAAGGACGTGGCCGTCGGCCGGCCGCGTCCCTAGCGTCTGATCCGATGGCGCCCGTGGTGCCCCGCGGTGCCCGGGCGAGAAATGGACGGAAAGCATGAATGCACTCGACGACATCCTCGGAGGCGTGCGGGCCGGCCTGTCGGAGCGACGGCGTCGGATCCCGGAGTGCGAGCTGCGCGACCTGGCCTCGGAGGTCCAGCCCGTCCCGGACTGCGCCGAGCTGCTGCGCGGCACGGACGGGCTGAAGGTGATCGCCGAGGTGAAGCGGGCCAGTCCGGCGCACGGCCGGCTCTCGGCGATCGAGGACCCGGGGGCGCTGGCGGCCGCCTACGAGGCGGGCGGCGCGGCGGCGGTCAGCGTGCTGACGGAGGAGCTGCGGTTCGACGGGTCGCTGGCGGACCTGGACGCCGTACGGGCCCGGGTCGGCGTGCCGCTGCTGCGCAAGGACTTCGTGGTCGACCCGTACCAGGTGTGGGAGGCGCGGGCGCACGGCGCGAGCATGCTGCTGCTGATCGTGGCGGCGCTCGAACAGCCGCTGCTGGTCGACCTGGTGGCGCAGGCCGCGGAGATCGGGCTGACCCCGCTGGTGGAGGTGCACGACGCCGCCGAGGCCCGCCGGGCGTTGGACGCGGGGGCCTGGGTGATCGGGGTCAACGCGCGCGATCTGAAGACCCTGGAGATGGACAAGGGGGCCTTCACGCGGATCGCGCCGGACATCCCGGAGAACATCGTGCGGATCGCCGCGTCCGGGGTGCGCGGGCCGCGCTGTGCGGTCGAGTACGCGGAGCTGGGCGCCGACGCGATCCTGGTGGGCGAGGCCCTCGTCACCAGCGGCCACCACCGGGAGGCGGTGGCCGCGCTGGTGGCGGCGGGCCGCCGGCCTATCGGACCGCGGCCGGACGGTGGTCGGCTGGGCGGTGGTCGGCTGGGCGGTGGCCTGTTCCCTCGGCTGCCCGGTTCTCCCGGTCCTTCTTTTCCGTGACCGCCGCCCAGCGTTCCAGAACGGCGGCCGCCGCACCGGAGTCGATCGCCTCGGCGGCCCGCGCCACCCCGTCGGCGAGCCGCTCGGTGATCGGCCGCCCGTCGGGGGCCAGGGCCGCGAGCCCGGCCGCCGCCGACAACAGGACCGCGTCCCGGACCGGTCCGTGGGCCCCCGCGAGCACCTCGCGGGCCACTCGCGCGTTGTGGACCCGGTCGCCGCCCCGCAGCGCGTCCGGCGGCGCGTAGGGGATTCCGATGTCCAGCGGGTCGAAGGTCTCCTTCCGCACTCCGGAGCCAGTGGCCGACCACACGGTGGAGGTAGTGGTGACCGTCAGCTCGTCCATCCCGTCGTCGCCCCGGAAGACCAGCGCGGACACCCCGCGCCGGGCCAGCACCTCGGCGATCAGCGGAGCCAGCCGGGCGTCGGCGACACCGACCGCCTGCGCCACGGGATCGGCCGGATTGGTCAGCGGCCCGAGGGCGTTGAAGACCGTACGGACACCCAGTTCGCGGCGGGGCCCGGCGGCGTGCCGCATGGCCGGGTGGAACAACGGGGCGAAGCAGAAGGTGATGCCGGTCTCCTCCGCGACCTCGGCGACGTCCGCGGCGGGCAGGCCCAGCGCGATCCCCAGCTCCTCCAGCACGTCGGCCGAACCGCAGGCGGACGAGGCGGAGCGGTTGCCGTGCTTGACCACGCGGGCGCCGGCCCCGGCGGCCACCACCGCGGACATCGTGGAGACGTTCACGCTGTGCGAGCCGTCGCCGCCGGTGCCGACGATGTCGAGCGCGGGGCCGGGCACCGACAGCGTCACGGCGTGCCGGCGCATCCCGCGCACCAGGCCTTCCACCTCCTCGGCGGTCTCCCCCTTGGCCCGCAGCGCGGTCATCAGCCCGGCGAGCCGGACCGGTCCGGCCTCGCCGGACATGATCCGGTCCATCGCCCATTCGGTTTCCCGCGCGGAGAGGTTCCGTCGGTCCAGCAATGCGTCCAGCAATTCGGGCCAGGCGGTCACGAAGGTCTCCTAGGCAACGGCGGGGAACACGTCCGCCACCCAGTCTGGGAAAAGACCGGCCGAGTTTCCAGACCACTGTCCCGCACCTCGCACGGTCCAATTCGGAAGACACCGAAGGAGAAAACCAGTGGCCTTGCACGCCGCGGTCACGCTCGTCAGGGAATCCGAAGTTCCGCTGACGTCGCAGATCCAGCGATTCATCAAGAAAGAGGTGACCGAGGGAATTCTGCACCCCGGCACCCGGCTGCCCTCCAGCCGCCGCCTCGCCGACGACCTCGGCGTCTCCCGCAGCGTCGTGGTGGAGGCGTACGGGCAGCTCGTCGCGGAGGGCTATCTGGAGGCCGTGCAGGGCGCGGGAACGCAGGTCGTGCGCCACCTCGACCGCGCCTCTCCCGCGCCGCCCGTGCCCTCCCTGCTGGACGACGGGCACGCCGCCCGCCGGGAGCCGCCGGTCCGCTGGGACCTGCGCCCCGGCGGGGGCAACGTCCCCGACTTCCCGCGCCGCGAATGGCTCGCGTGCTACCAGCGGGCCCTGCACTCGGCCGACCCGGCCGGCCTCGACTACCCGCCGCTCGCCGGGGATTCCCGGCTGCGCGTGGAGCTCGCCCACTACCTGGGCCGGATGTGCGGGGTGCGCAGTACGCCCGAGCAGGTCATGGTGACCGCCGGGTTCGCGCAGGCGCTGGGCCTGCTGGCCGCCGTACTGCCGCGGCTGGGCATCGGCGCCCTCGGCATCGAGAACCCGGGCCACCCGGGCCAGCGCCGCTTCGTGCGGGAGAGCGGCCTGCGGCCCGTACCGCTGCCGGTGGACGAGGAGGGCATCGACGTGGCCGCGCTCGCCGCCTCCGGGGTGCGGGCCGTCCTGGTCACTCCGGCGCACCAGTTCCCCACCGGAGCGACCCTCTCCGAGCGCCGTCGCGAGGCGCTGGTGCGGTGGGCGCACGACGTGGACGGCGTGATCGTCGAGGACGACTACGACCGGGGTCTTTGGTACGAGCGGGGAGCCGGCCGGCCGCTGGCGCTCCAGCGGCTCGCGCCGGACCACGTCGTGTACGCGGGAACGGTCAGCAAGTCCCTCGCCCCCGGGCTGCGGCTGGGCTGGCTGGCCGCCCCCGCGCCGCTCCTGGACCGGCTGCTGCGCGCCCGGGCCCGCCAGGACCTGGGCACCGACGTGCTGACCCAGCTCGCGTTCGCGGAGTTCCTGCGCGGCGGCGCCTACGACCGGCACCTGCGCCGGCTGAACTCCCTGTGCCGCCACCGCCACGACGCGCTGCGCGAGGCCGTGCGCCGGCACCTGCCGGGAGCGTCCGTGGTGGGCCGGGCCGCGGGACTGCACGCGTACGTGACGCTGCCCCGGCACACCGACGAGGCGGCGTTGGTGGCCGGGGCGTTGCGCCGCTCGGTGCTGCTCTCCGGCGCGGCCGCCCACCACGCCCGCCCGGGCGAGGGTGCGCCCGCCCTGGTGGTGGGGCACGCCCATCTGCCTCGCGCGGGGGCGGAGGAGGCGGTGCGGGAGCTGGCGGCGGTGCTCAGCGGGGCGTGAGCGTTCCCGCCCGCATCGCCAGGAAGTTCCCCATCATCGTCAGCCCGCCGGTGGTCATGATGGACTCGGGGTGGAACTGCACGCCCTCCACCGGCAGCGTCCGGTGGCGCAGCCCCATCACGTACCCGTGGTCGGCGGCCACCGCCGTGGTGACCAGCGGCTCCGGCAGCGGGTCGGCGACCAGCAGCGAGTGGTAGCGGGTGGCCTCCAGGGTGTGGCCCAGGCCCTCGAAGAGCCCCCGGCCGTCGTGCCGGACGGTGCTGGTCCGCCCGTGCATGACCTGCCCGGCGACCTCGATCCGGCCGCCGTACGCCAGCCCGATGGCCTGGTGCCCCAGGCAGACCCCGAGCAGCGGGACCCGGCCGGCGAACTCGTGGACCAGCTCCACGTGCCCGGACTCCGCGGGATGCCCGGGACCCGGACCGAGTACGACCGCGTCGGGCTCCAGCCCGGCCAGCTGCTCAGGGGTCCGGGTCCGGGACCGCACCACCTCGGTGTCGGCGCCGAGCACCCGCAGGTACTGGTCGATGATGTGGACGAAACTGTCGTACGCGTCGATCAACAGCACCTTCAAGGCAGCAGCTCCTCATCCGTGAGCGCCCAGTAGGCGGCCCCCATCTTCGCCAGCGTCTCCTGCCACTCGGACTCCGGCTCGGACTGGGCGACCATGCCCGCCGAGCTCTGCGTGGAGTACGTGCGGCCGTCGTACTCGATCGTGCGGATGCACAGCGCCAGTTCGCTCCACCCCCGTACGTCGACCAGGCCGACCGCGCCGGCGTAGGCGCCGCGCCGCTCGCGCTCCAGGCCGTCGATGATCTCCATGGCGCGCACCTTGGGCGCGCCGGACATGGTCCCGGCGGGGAAGGTGGCCCGGACCGCGTCCCAGACGCCGACCTCCGGGGCCAGCCGGCCGGAGACGGTCGAGACCAGGTGGAACACGTGGGAGTAGGTCTCCACCTCCATCAGCCGGTCCACCGGCTGGGTGCTGGGCAGCGCGACCCGGCCGATGTCGTTGCGGCACAGGTCGACCAGCATGATGTGCTCGGCCTGCTCCTTGACGCTCTCGCGCATCTCCTTCACGCGCCGCTGGTTGACCTCCTCGTCGGGGCCGCGGCGGGCGGTACCGGCGATCGGGCGCATCAGGATCTCGCCGTCCTCGATCCGGAAGAACAGCTCCGGGCTGGCCCCGATCAGGGTCCGTCCGGCCTGCGGCATCAGGTACATGTACGGCGAGGGGTTGCGGCCGCGCAGCCGCCGGTAGACGTCGAGGGGGGTCAGGTCGGTCTCGACGTCGACGCGGTGGCCGATCTGGATCTGGTAGACGTCGCCGACGCCGATGTGTTCCAGGCAGCGCTCGGCCCAGCCCAGGAAGGTCTCCCGGTCGACGCTGTCGCGCACCGACCGGGGGGCGGGCGCCGGCGGGTGGCCTGCCGGGCGGGGGGCCTGCGGCAGTTCGGGGAGTTCGGGCGGTTCCGCCGGGCCCGCGAAGGCCGGGCCGTCGGCGCGCAGTCGGCGCACCCGGCCGTCGGCGACCTCGTACCAGACGGTGTCCCGGAACAGGGTGAGCGTGATGTCGGGGCGCCCGCCGTCCCCCTCGGTCCGCTCCGGCAGCTCCTCCATGTGCCAGGACGACTCGTACGCGAGCGAGGTCAGGAACCCGAAGGCGTAGCCGGTGTCGGGGAGTTCGGTGGTCACCGAGAACAACCCCTGGGCCCGTCGCAGGGCGTCCCAGACCTGGTCGGAGCGGGTGAAGCGGAAGACGTACGGGCCGTCGGGGAGCGGGTGGTGGGCCACCGGGCAGCCCGCGGCCGGCCCGTCGGTGACCAGGCCGGCCGCCTCGACCGCGCCAGCCAGTGCCCGCTTGAGCTCCGCCGCGGGGCCGTCCACTTCGACCCGGTCCGCGTGGACCCGGATCTCGGCGAGCCGCCCGAATCCGACGACGGCGGACCGGCGGTCGGCGGGCGCCCCCTCCAGGCTCTCGAAGAGGAACACCTCCTCGGCGGGGAGGACCTCGCGCAGCGCCGCGTACAGGTCCAGCGGGGCGTGCCGGGCCAGTTCCTCCACGGTGACCCGAACCTCCACTTCCGGATTGCTCACATCACTCGAACCGCTTGAATGCCACAAAGTGAACTCCCCCTGAATTCGGTTTCCGTCGGAATGAGTGAATCAATGTTTTCCGAACCACCGCCAGACCAATTCCCGGTCCCCGATGCGGTCCATTTCCAAAATGCTTGACCATTCCCCGGCCCCGGTGGGTAACTGACGCCATGAGAGAAAACGAGAACAGTTCTTCCTGGCGGGATTTCCCGGCCGCCCAGCAACCCGACTGGCCCGATCCCGCGGCGCTGCGCGACGTCACCGGCCGGCTGTCCGAGGCGCCCGGGCTGGTCTTCGGCGCCGAGTGCGACCAGCTGCGGCTGAAGATGGCGGCGGTGGCCCGCGGCGAGGCCATCCTGCTCCAGGGCGGCGACTGCGCCGAGACGTTCGCCCAGGTCACCACCGACTCCATCCGGGGCAAGCTGAAGACCCTCCTCCAGATGGCCGTCGTGCTCTCCCACGCCACCGCGCTGCCGGTGGTCAAGGTGGGCCGGATGGCCGGGCAGTACGCCAAGCCGCGCTCCAGCCCGTACGAGGAGCGCGACGGGGTGACCCTGCCCTCGTACCGGGGTGACGCCGTCAACGGCCTGGAGTTCACGGCCGCTTCCCGCACCCCCGACCCGCGGCGGCTGCGCGACACGTACGAGGCGTCGGCCCGCACCCTGAACCTGGTACGCGCCCTGACCACCGGCGGGTTCGCCGACCTGCACCAGGTGCACGCCTGGAACCGGGGCTTCGTCGCCGGTTCGGGCGCCGGCGAGCGCTACGAGGCCCTCGCCGACGAGATCGACCGCACGCTCGCCTTCATGCGCGCGTGCGGGGTGGACACCCGTGAGCTGGGCACCGCCGAGTTCTTCGTAAGCCACGAGGGTCTGCTGCTCGACTACGAGGCAGCCCTGACCCGCACCGAACCGGAGACCGGTCGGACCTACGCGGCCAGCGGCCACCTGCTGTGGATCGGCGAGCGGACCCGCGACCTGGACGGCGCCCACGTGGAGTTCTTCTCCCGGATCGACAACCCGATCGCCGTGAAGCTGGGCCCCACCACCACCGCCGACACCGTCCTCGCCCTCCTCGACCGGCTCGACCCGGACCGCGACCCGGGCCGGCTGACCTTCGTCGTCCGGGCCGGCGCCGACAGGATCCGCGACGTGCTGCCCACGCTGGTGGAGAAGGTCGCCGCCGAGGGGGCGCTGCCCTGCTGGGTCAGCGACCCCATGCACGGCAACACCATCACCGCCCCCAGCGGCCACAAGACCCGGTCCTTCGACACGGTGCTCGACGAGGTGCGGGGTTTCGTCGAGGTCCACCAGTCGCTGGGCACCCACCCCGGCGGCATCCACGTCGAGCTGACCGGCGACGACGTGACCGAGTGCACAGGAGGCGGCAACACTGTTCGGCCCGAGGACCTGCCGCACCGGTACGAGACGGCCTGCGACCCCCGCCTCAACCACACCCAGTCCATCGACCTGGCCTTCCGGCTCGCGGAGATGTACCGCGAGCGCCGGCCGGTCAGCTCCTTTGTGGACGCAAGCCCTCTTCGATGAGCCCGAACGGCGGCCGGTCGCCCAGGTAGAAGTGCTCGCCGGGCACGGTCAGCGCCCGGAACGGCCCCCGGGTCGACTCCCGCCAGGCTGCACTCTGCGCGGTGGTCACCCGGGGGTCGGCGTCCCCCACGATCGCGGTGACCGGGCAGGTCAGCGGGGGCCGTCGCCGGCCCTCGTACGCGGCGAGCATCCGGAAGTCCGCCCCGATGTACGGCATGACCAGTTCCACGAAGGCTCGGTTCTCCAGCAACTCGGGGTCAGTGCCGCCCAGTTCGATGAGGGTCCGGCCGATCGACTCCGCGTCCCAGGCGGCCGCGGCCACCGGGTCGCCGGCCATCAGATGAGGCGCCCGCGCCCCCGAGGCGAAGAGGTGCGCCACCCCCGAGCCGGCCTCCTCCAGCGCCCGGACCACCTCGTACGCGACGATCGCGCCCATGCTGTGCCCGAAGAACGCGACCGGCCGGTCGTCCCCCGAGGCCAGCACGTCGGCGGCGATCTCGCGCGCCATCGGGACCAGTCGGTCCGCGCACTCCTCGGAGAACCGCTCCGCGCGCCCCGGGTAGCAGACCGCGTGGACCTCGTACGCGTCGAGCCCCTTGGCCCAGCCGCGGAAGAAGTAGGGCGACCCGCCGGCGTGCGGGAAGCACACCACCCGCTCCGCCGCGAACGGCCGGGCCTCGACCACCTGTGTCCACACCATCACTGCCACCCCTGCCCCAACGGCCGTACCACGGCGTCCGCACACTTCCGACGGCGCGATGGTCGTGCCTCGCCCTGACGGCGCGCTGACGTCCGGCGGGCGTCACTGTCAGTGCCCCGTCAGAGTCCTTCAGCAAAGTGACAGGGGTCCGCCACGCCGACCCCTGTCCCTGGAGATTCCATGACGGTGACCTCCGCCTACCCGTCGATAGCCGAAGCGACGATGATGCCGCGCATCATCCGGCTCGGCCCGAACCTGTACGGCGCGGCCTTCACCCTGATGAAGCTGCTTCCCGCGCACCACATCCTCAAGCAGGCCGAGGAGCGGGGTGAGCTGGGGCCGGACACGGTGATCGTCGAGACCACCTCGGGCACCTTCGGGCTCGCCCTGGCCATGCAGGCCGCCCTGATGCGCCGGAAGCTGATCCTGGTCAGCGACCCCGCGATCGACGCCAACCTGTACCGGCGGCTGACCGACCTCGGGGCCCGCGTGGAGATCTGCCACGAACCGGCGGAGGTCGGCGGCTTCCAGGGGGCCCGGCTGCGCCGGCTCGCCGAGATCCGCGCCGAACTGCCGGACTCCTTCTGCCCGGAGCAGTACAGCAACCCGGGCAACCCGGGCGCCTACCGGCTGGTCGCGGAGCAGCTCACCCGGACCCTCGGCACCGTCGACGCGCTGATCGGCCCGGTGGGCTCCGGCGGATCCGTGTGCGGCACCGTGCGGGGCCTGCGCGCCGCCACCCCGCACACCGAGGCGATCGGCGTGGACAGCCACCACAGCGTGCTCTTCGGGCAGCCCGACGGCTCCCGGGAGCTGCGGGGCCTCGGCAACAGCCTGTGGCCCGCCAACCTCGACCACCGCGTCTTCGACGAGGTGCACTGGCTGACCGCCGGCGAGGCGTACGCCTCCACCCGCGCCCTTCACGCCCGCCACGCCCTCTTCCAGGGGCCGACCAGCGGCGCCGCCTACCTCGTCGCCCGCTGGTGGGCCGAGCGCAACCCGGACCGCACCGGGGTGGTGATGCTCCCCGACGAGGGCTACCGCTACCAGGCCACCGTCTACGACGACAGTTGGCTGGAGGCGCAGGGGCACCCGCTGCGCGAGCGGCCGTCCGCGCCGGTCACCGCCGCCGGCCCCGACGCGGCGGGCGACCGCTGGACCCGGTTCGCCTGGGACCGGCGGGCCTACGAGGAGGTCCCGGGCGTCGTGTCCCGGCCCGCGCCGGCGGCCGCCCGATCCGCCGACGCGGCCGCCGCGCAGCCGGTGGGGGTGGGCGCGTGAGCCGGACCCTGCCCACCGGAACGGTCACCGGCACGGGCCGGCTCGAACAGGGCCTGGGCGCCCGTACCCGCCGCGTCGTCTACGGCGAGCCCGGCCCGGAGGCGGTGCGCCGGGAGCTGGAGGCCACCAGCACCGTCGACCTCGCCCACGTGGTCATGCTCCGCGAGAGCGGGCTGCTGCCCGGTCCGGCCGCGGCGGCCCTGCTGGACCGGGTCCGGCGACTGCGGGCGAGCGGCTTCGCCGAACTGACCGGCCGCCAGGCCCCGCGCGGCCTGTACCTCATGTACGAGGGCTACCTCGTGGAGGAGCTCGGCTCCGACATCGGCGGGAAGGTGCACACCGCCCGGTCCCGCAACGACATCAAGGCCACCGTGACCGCGATGCGGCTGCGCTCGGAGCTCACCGAGCTGCTCGGCGAGGTCCTGCGCCTGCAGGCCGCGCTGCTCTCCCGGGCCCGCCGGCACGCCGACGCGGTGATGCCCGTATACACCCACTACCAGCCCGCGATGCCCATCAGTTACGGCTACTACCTGGCCGGCATCGCCACCGCCCTGGACCGCGACATCGCCGCGCTCCGCCACACCGTCGAGGACCTCGACCGCTGCCCGCTGGGCGCCGGCGCCGTCGCCGGCACCGACCTGCCGATCCGCCCCGAGCGCACGGCCGCCCTGCTGGGCTTCCGCGGCGGCGCCACCCTGCACGCCACCGACGCGGTGGCGGCCCGCGACACGATGCTGCGCGGCCTGGCCGTGGTGGCGTCGGCGGCGGTCACGCTGAGCCGGCTGGCCACCGACCTCCAGCTGTGGAGCACCCAGGAGTTCGGCTTCGTGGAGTTCCCCGAGCGCCTCGTCGGCGGCAGCTCCGCGATGCCGCAGAAGCGCAACGCCTTCCTGCTGGAGCACGTCAAGGCCAAGGCCGCGTGGGCGGTGGGGGCGTGGACCGCCTCGGCGTCCGCCAGCAAGTCCACGCCGTTCACCAACTCCATCGAGGTCGGTACGGAGGCGGTGGCCGTGGCCTGGCCCGCGCTGGCCGCCGTACGGGAGTCCGTACTGCTCGGCCAGGTCCTGGTCTCCGGGGCCCGGCCGGTCACCGAGCGGATGGAGCAGCGGGCCAAGGAGGGCTTCACCACCGCCACGGTGATCGCCAACCGGCTGGTCGGCGAGGGCGTGCCGTTCCGGACGGCGCACCACGTGGTGGGCGCGGCCGTGCGGGACGCCATCGCCGCCGGCGAGCGCGAACTCACCAAGATCGAGACCCCGGAGGGGGTGACGGACTTCGGCGGCGGGCTGCCCTCGCTCGCCGAGGTCGTCGCCGACCTCGACCGGGGCGGCGGCCCCGGCGAGTGCGCCGCGATCGTCGGCACCCTGCGGGACCGCCTCGCCGGGCACGGCGACTGGCTCATGGCCTACCGGGCGGGGCTGCGCGATGCCGCGCGGCTGCTGGACGCCGATGTGGACGCCGTCGTGAGACGTCACGGAACGGGAGAGACGCGATGAGTACGGGCGGCGGCCGGTTCGCCTTCCTGGAGAGCAACACCACCGGCACCGGGCGGGACTTCTGCGCCGCGGCCCGGGCCCGCGGGATGCGCCCCGTCCTGCTGAGCCGGGACCCCGGCCGGTACCCGTACGCCGTGCTGGACGGCATCGACACGGTGGTGCTGGACACCTCCGACCCGCAGGCCGTCCTGGAGGCGTGCACGCGGCTCGATCCGGTTGCCATCGCCTCCAGCTCCGAGTACTTCGTCGCCCTGGCGGCGCGCATGGCGGCCAAGCTGGGGCTGCCGGGACCGGACGGCGACGCCGTGGAGCGCTGCCGGTCCAAGGACACGCAGCGGGCCGTGCACGCGGCCGCCGGGGTGCCGGTGCCGGCGTTCGCGGCGGTGACCGGGGCCGCGGAGGCCGCCGGGGCCGCGGAGCGGATCGGCTTCCCGGTCGTCCTCAAGCCCGTCAGCGGCTCCGGCTCGGTCGGGGTGCGGCTGTGCGAGGACGCGGGGCAGGCCCGTGCGTGGGCGCAGCGGTTGCTGTCCGACGGCTCGGCCACCGTGCTGGTGGAGGCGGCCGTCTCCGGCCCGGAGTTCTCGGTGGAGACCTTCGACGGCGAGGTGGTGGCGGTGGTCGCCAAGCACGTCGGGCCCGAGCCGTACTTCGTGGAGACCGGGCACGACGTGCCCGCCCCCGTCCCGGCCGCCACCGCCGCCGAGCTCGGCGCCACCGCGGTACGAGCGGTGGGCGCGCTGGGTCTGGGCTACGGCGCCGCCCACACCGAGCTGCGGCTGGGCCCCGGCGGGCCGGTGGTCATCGAGGTCAACCCGCGCCTGGCGGGCGGCATGATCCCGGTCGCGGTGAAGGCCGCGACCGGGGTGGACCTGGTGGACAGCGTGATCGCCCGGGCCGCCGGGCAGCCGGCCGCCCCGCGCGGCGCGGCGGCCGGTCACGCCGCTGTCCGCTTCGTCCAGTTGGCCGGAGAGGGCCGGGTCACGGCCGTCGCGGGCCTGGCCGACGCCGCCGCGGCGCCGGGTGTGGCGGCCGTGTCCGCGAGCACCGCGGTGGGCCGGGAGCTGCGGGTGACGCACTCCTTCCAGGACCGCCTGGCCTGCGTGGTCGCCGCGGGCCCCGACTCCGCCGCCGCGGCCCGCCGGGCCTCGGCGGCCAAAGCCCTGATCGACATCACCGTGGAGGAGACCCCCCGATGAAAGGCGCACCGACGTCCCCCTCACGGACGCGGCCGAGCACCCCCGCCGACGCCCCTGCGGCCGGCATCCGGACGACCACGCACGCGCCGGCCGCCCCCGGCGGGCGGCCCACGACCGACGGCCCGGCGACCGCACGGGCCGCAGGCACCCCGGCCGGGGGACCTGCCGTCAGCACCCCGCCCACCGCCCAGGCCGAAGCCGCCTCCGCCGGAGCCCCCACGACCGGCCGCCCGGCGGACGCCCGCACCGGGGGCACACCCGGCCAGGTCGCCCCGGCCCCCGTCGCCTCTGCCGGTGCACCGAACGTCGTACCCCCGGCGGACGCCCCTGTCGGGGTCGGCGGCGCCGCGCCGGCCGGCAGTGCGGCCGCCGGCGGCTCGGCACCCACCGCCGGGGGCGCCAGGGCCGGTACCCGGCTGCCGCGCTGGGTCGCGGGGGACCGCGTGCCGCCCGGCTCGCCCGCGGGGCCCACGGCGGGGACCGGCTTCCACGAGGTGACCGTGGAGCCCGCGTTGGTGGGGGCGGTCGGGCGGACGGCCGCCGCGCTCGGGGTCGCGCCGGACGCGCTGCTCGGCGCCGCGCACGCCCGGGTGCTCGCCACGGTGGCCGCCGAGCGGGAGCTGCGGACCGGCCTCGCCGACGGGCCCGGCGTGCGGGAGCTGCGCCTCACGGTGGCCCCGTCCGGCTGGGCGGAGCTCGTCGCTGCCACCGCCGCCGCCCTCGCCGGGGCCGCGCCGGCCGCGGGGCCCCGGCCCGAGGTGGTCCTCGACCTGGCCGGCGACGCCCCGGCCCCGCTCGGCGCCGGCGAGGTGCTCCGCGTCCTGTGGAGCTCCGCCGACGCGGGACTGCGGCTGAGGCTGCGCTACGACCCCCGCGCGCTCGACGCCACGTACGCGGACCGGCTCGCCGGCTACCACCTGACCGCCCTGCGCCTGCTCACCGAGGACCCGTACGCCCGCCACGACCGGCAGAGCCTGCTGTCCCCCCAGGAGGTCGAGAGCCAGATCCACGGCCTCGCCGGCCCCCGCGCCGAGTTGCCGGACGCCGTCCTCACCGACCTCTTCGAGGAGCGGGTCCGCCGCCACCCCGACGCCGTCGCCGCCGAGCACGGCGCCCGCCGCTGGACGTACCGCCAACTGGACGCGCACGCCGACCGCGTCGCGCACGCGCTGCTCGCCGCCGGGTCACGGCCGCACGACGTCGTCGCCGTCGTCATGGACCGCTCCCTCGACTGGATCGCCGCCGCGCTCGGCGTCCTGAAGGCCGGCGCGGTCTACCTCCCCATGGGCCCCGACCTGCCCGTGGACCGGATCAGCGCCCAACTGTCCGCCGCCGCGGCCTCCTTCGTCCTCGCCGAGCCCGGCACGGAGGTGCTCGCGCGGAAGGCCGCCGACGGCACGCCCGCGCCGCCGGCCGTGATCTGCGTACGGGACGTCCACACGGCCGACCTGCCCGACGGTCCGCCCGCCGTCCGCGTCCGCCCCGACCACGCGGCGTACGTCTACTTCACCTCCGGCTCCACGGGCGACCCCAAGGGCGCGTTGTGCGAACACGCCGGCCTCCTCAACCACCTCCTCGCGAAGGCGGCGGACATGGGGATGGCGGACGGCGGGGACACCGGGAGCGGCGAGGTCGTCGCGCAGACCGCCCCGCAGAGCTTCGACATCTCCCTCTGGCAGTTCGCCGCGCCCCTCCTGACCGGCGGCGCCACCCGCATCATCGCGACCGACGTCCTGCTCGACGTGGACGGCTTCCTCGACGAGATCGTCGAAGGGCGCGTCACCATCGCCCAGACCGTCCCCGCCTACCTGGAAGTGCTCGTCCGGCAGCTGGAGCGCCGCCCCCGCGACCTGGGCGCGCTGCGCGCCGTCTCGGTGACCGGCGAGGTGCTCTCACCCGACCTGGTGCGCCGCTGGTTCGCGCTGTGCCCGGGGATCTCCCTGGTCAACGCGTACGGCGCGACCGAGGTCTGCGACGACACGATGCACGAGGTCCTCGACCGGGCGCCCGAACCCGGCCGACCGGTCGCGCTGGGCCGCTCCCTGCCCAACGTGAACACGTACGTCCTGGACCAGAACCTCGGCCTGGTCCCGCTCGGTTCGGCGGGCGAGATCGCCTTCTCCGGGGTCTGCGTGGGCCTCGGCTACGTCAACGACGAGGAGCGCACGCAGCAGGTCTTCGTGTCCGACCCGTTCCGGGCCGGCACCCGGATGTACCGGACCGGGGACTTCGGCCGATGGCTGCCGGACGGCCGCATGGAGTTCCTGGGCCGGCACGACGAGCAGGTCAAGATCCGCGGCTTCCGCATCGAACTCGGCGAGATCGAGAGCCGGCTGCTCGCCCTGCCCGGCGTCCGCGAGGCGGCGGTGGTCATCGTCGGGGACTCCGGCATCCACCGGCACCTGGTGGCCTTCTTCACCACCGACGCCGAAGGCGACGGTCCCGGCGTCGAGCGGGCCCGCGGCCACCTGGCCTCCGTACTCCCCGACTACATGGTGCCCAGCTATCTGCACCCGCTGCGCCGGCTGCCGCGCACCGCCAACGGAAAGGCCGACAAGAAGGCCCTCGTGGAGCTGGCGAGCACCCTCGGCCACGGCGGTGACGGCCACACCGGGCCGGCCACCGCCACCGAGCGCCGGCTGGCCATGCTGTGGGCGGAGGTCCTCGGGGTGCCGCTGGAGCGCATCGGCCGCCACGACGACTTCTTCGCGCTGGGCGCCAGTTCGCTCGCCTCGGTCCGGGTGGTCGTACGGCTCGACCGCGCGCTGTCCCTGAAGGAACTGGTCGCCCACCCGGTGCTGGCCGATCTGGCGGCCCTCCTCGACGGTCGGCGCGGCGGCGAGCCCCGGGAGGCGGCGCACCGGTTGCTGCACCCGCTGCTCACGGTCCGCAACCCGCACCACACCCTGGTGTGCCTGCCGTACGCGGGTGGCAGCGCCCTGAACTTCCGGGCCCTGGCGACCGAGCTGGAGCGCGAGGGGATCGCGGTGCTGGGGGCGGAGCTGCCCGGCCACGACTTCGCGGCCGAGGACGAGCCGCTGGAGGACGTGGCGACGCTCGCGGGGCGGGCCCGCGACGAGATCCTCGCGCAGGTCACCACCCCCGTCCTGCTCTGGGGCCACTGCTCGGGCGCGGCCCTGGCCCTGGAGACCGCCCGGCTGCTCCAGGAAGCCGGCCGCCCGGCGGAACGGGTCTTCATCGGCGGACAGTTGCTGCACGACGCGCAGGCGCTGCGCGCGGAGCTGGCCGAGGTGCGGACGACCGACCGGGAGGACCTGCTGGGTCGGTTGCGCGCCGACAACGCCTATGTCGAGCTGGACGCCTTCACCCCCGAGCGGGCGGCGGCCGTCGACCGGGCCTACCGGCACGATGTGATCACCGCCAACCGGCACCTGCTGCGGATCCTGGACGCCCCCGCGGCATACCGGATCGACGCACCCGTGGAGGTGGTGGTGGCCCGCGACGACGCCTGGACTGCCGCCGCGGACCCCGCGTACCGGGCCTGGCGGGCGGTCTCCGACCGCGTCACGCTGCACGAACTCGAAGAGGGCGGGCACTACTTCACCGGCACCCGGGCCGCGGAGACCGCCGACGTGGTGAGGAGGACCACCGGATGATCACGACCCAGACGGCAGCGCCGGTCAGCCCTGCGGCCGTCCCCGCCGCCGGCTACCGGCAGGTGGCCGCCACCGGAGTCAGTACGGCCTTCGGCACCTTCGGCGAGCTGCTCCAGGGCGTCCTGCCGGAGGAGGACGGCAACTTCCTGGTGACGCTGCCGGTGGCCCGCTGGTCCATGGCCCGCTTCGAAGTGCGGTCGCAGCAGCCGGGGTTGGAGGTGTGGCCGCCGCACAAGAAGAAGGCGCTGCGACTCACCTCCATGATCCTGGAGGACGAGGGTCTGCCGGCCGCCGGGCTGCTGCGGATCGACAGCACCCTGCCCGAGGGCAAGGGGCTGGCCAGCTCCTCGGCCGACCTGGTGGCGACGGCGCGGGCGGTGGCCAACGCGCTGGGCGTCCCGATGCCGCCGCGCCGGATCGAGGGGTACCTGGCGCGGATCGAACCGACCGACGGGGTGCTCTACGACGCGGTCGTGGCCTTCCACCACCGCAGCGTCCGGCTGCGGGCGAAGCTCGGCTCGCTGCCCTCCATGGCGGTCGTCGGTGTCGACGAGGGCGGCGCGGTGGACACCGTCGCCTTCAACAACATCCCGAAGCCGTTCACCGCCGCCGACAAACGGGAGTACGCGCGCCTCCTGGACCGGGTCACCGGCGCCGTCGCCGCCCGCGATCTGGCCGAGGTCGGACGCGTGGCCACGGCGAGCGCCCGGATGAACCAGGTGCTGCGCCACAAGTGGTCCCTGGATTCGATGACGGGCATCTGCGAGGAGGTCGGCGGTCTGGGTGTGGTCGTCGGGCACAGCGGCACCACCCTGGGCATCCTCATGGACACCGACGCCCCGGACTGCCCGGCCCGGCTGGCGGCCGCCGCGCAGCTGTGCCAGGAACTCGTGGGAAATGTGACGGTCTACCGGACCCTCAGCTTCCACTGAGGGGGCCCCGAAGGGCCCCCGACTTCGTCCACCGAGCCCCCGGGCCGAGCCTCGCGCTCGCCCCGGGGGCTTCCGCTTGGGTACTACCCCGGGGGTCCACCGGTCGGTGGACGCGAGGTTCAACCGGTCGAGCCTGTCGTCGCGACCCCCGCTGCGACCAGCATGTATGTCATGACGAACCCCACCGTACGGATGGCCCGATGGAGCGCCCGCAATCCGTGGCGCGCGATCACCGGCTGGCTCCTCTTCGTCGTCCTCTGCCTGGGGGCGGGCATCGTGATCGGTGCGAACCCCGCCACCAGCGAGGACTTCCGCATCGGCGAGGCCGGCCGCGCCGAGGCCATCGCCGCCGAGGGCGGCCTCCAGCAGAAGCCCGTGGAGCGGGTGTTGATCCACGCCCGGCCCGGCGCCGGCGCCTTCGACACGGCCCTGGCCGAGGCCGCCGCCCGCGACGCCGGCGCCCGGATGGCCGCGCTCCCCGAGGTCGCCTCGGTCGGCGCCCCGGTGCCCGCCTCCGACGGCTCGGCGCTGCGCGTGGACGTCACCATGAAGGGCGCCGAGTTCGACGCCAAGAAGCACGTGGACGTGCTCCTGGCGCAGACCGCGGCCGTCCAGGAGGCCTACCCGGGGCTGTGGGTGGAGGAGGTCGGCTCCCCCTCGATCAGCAAGGGCGTCGACGGGCTCCGCGGCGACGACCTGGCCCGTACGGAGGTCATCGCGCTCCCCGTCACCCTGATCACCCTGCTGATCGTCTTCAGCTCCATCGCCATGGCCATCGTCCCGCTGCTGCTGGCGCTCTCCTCGATCATCGCCGCGGTCGGCCTGTCGATGCTCGCCTCGCACGTCTTCCCGGACGCGGGCGTCGGCACCAACGTGATCCTGCTGATCGGCCTGGCCGTCGGCGTGGACTACACCCTCTTCTACCTCAAGCGGGAGCGTGAGGAGCGGGCCCGGGCGGGCGGCCGCCTCACCCCGCAGGCCGTCGTCGAACTGGCCGCCGCCACCTCGGGCCGCGCGGTCGTCGTCTCCGGGCTGGCCGTGGCCGTGTCCAGCGCCACCCTGTTCCTCGCCGACGACGTGATCTTCTCCTCCATCGCCACCGGCGCGATCGTCGTCACCCTGGTCGCCGTGCTCAGCTCGCTGACCGTGCTGCCCGCCCTGCTGGCCAAGCTCGGCGAGCGCGCCGACCGCCGCCGGGCCCGCAAGGAGGCCCGCGCCGCCGCCAAGGGCCGTACCCTGCGCGTCAAGCAGCCGAAGACCGGCGCCGGCCGGATCACCGCCGCCGTGCTGCGGCCCACCGCGAAGCACCCCGTCGCCACCCTGGCCGTGGCCACCCTCGCGATGGTCGCCCTCGCCCTGCCCGTGCTGAACCTGAACCTCACCGAGATGGGCCGCGACACCCACTCGCGGGCCATCGGCGCCATGCAGACCTACGACCGGGCGATGGCCGCGTACCCCGAGCTGAACTCCATGCACCAGGTCCTCGTGAAGGCGGACCCCGACCGCCGCGACGAAGTGGCCGCCGCCCTCACCGAGCTGGCCGGCCGCGCCACCGCCGAAGACCCCGCGATCAGCGGCAAGCCGGTCCTGCGCACCTCCCCCGACGGCCGGATCACCATGCTGGAGATGGCGGTCGCCCACCCCGTCGGCAGCGTCGAGGCCCACACCTCCCTGAAGAAGCTGCGTACGGAGCTGCTCCCGGCCACCGCCGGGAAGCTCACCGGCACCGAGACCGCCGTCACCGGTGACGTCGCCCGCAACGCCGACTACCCGGCGCACCAGAAGCAGAAGCTCCCGCTGATCATCGGCGCGCTGCTGCTCGTCACCTTCGCGATGACCGTGTGGGCCTTCCGCTCCCTCGTCCTCGGCCTGATCGGCATCGTCCTCAACCTGCTCTCCGCCTTCGCCTCGCTCGGCCTGCTGGTGCTCGTCTTCCAGAACGAATGGGCCGAGGGGATCCTCGCCTTCGAGTCCACCGGCTCCATCGGAGCCCGGGTACCGCTCTTCCTCTTCGTGATCCTCTTCGGACTCTCGATGGACTACCAGGTCTTCGTGATCAGCCGGATCCGGGAGGCCGCCATGAACGGCACCCCGACCCGCCAGGCGGTCCTCGACGGCATCGGCAGCTCCGCCGGAGTGGTCACCAGCGCCGCCGTGGTCATGGTCACCGTCTTCGCCAGCTTCGCCGCGCTGCACCTGATCGAGATGAAGCAGATCGGCTTCGCCCTCGCCGCGGCCGTCCTGCTGGACGCCTTCGTGATCCGCATCCTGATCCTGCCCGCGCTGATGCTGCTGCTCGGCGAGTGGAACTGGTGGCCGTCGCGCGGTATGCGCCAGGTGCGGTCCGAGGCGTCAACGGAACGTCAGCCGGCGACCGTAGGCTGATCACATGAGCGAACGGCCGCAGTCCTCCGACCGGTTGACCGTCGACAAGTTCCACGGCTGGTACACCACGGCATGGGTGCTCCTCGGCCTGATCCCCTCGGTCATCGGGGTGGAGAACGACTCGGGAGCACCCAAGTGGGGGGCCCTGGCCCTGCTCGCGGTTCTCGCCTCCTGCTACACCACCGTACGGCGGTTTCCGGACAACCCCGTCCTGCGGCCCCAGGCCTACCTGGCCCTGCTCGCCCTCGGGCTGGGCGCCATGGGGGGCCTGCCGGGCGGCGGGGCGGCGCTGTTCATCGTCTCCCTCCCGCAGTTCTGGCTCTTCGCCACCGGCGTCCGCGCCTCGATCGTCCTCAGCGGGGCGGCCGCCGCGGCCACCGTCGTCGGCAGCACCCTGCGCAGCGACGAGTCCCTCACGGGCAATGTCGTCTTCATCTTCATCGGGTACGCCGCCTCGGTCCTGACCGGACTGCTGATCCACCGGCTCGTGGCGGACAGCGACGCCCGGGCCGGGCTGCTGGGCGCGGAACTGGAGAGCGCGCAGGCCCGGCTGGCCGAGGCGCATCGGCAGCAGGGCGCGGCGGACGAGCGGGAGCGAATGGCGCGGGAGATCCACGACACCCTCGCGCAGGGCTTCGCCTCCATCATCGTGCTGGCGGAAGCGGCCCGTTCGACCGTCACCTCGGACCCGGAGCGCACCGGGCAGCAGCTGGTCTCCATCGAGCAGACCGCCCGCGAGAACTTCGCCGAGGCCCGGGTGCTGGTGGGCTCCGCCCCGCAGAGCGGCCTGGCCCCCGGCTCGGTCGCGGTGACCCTGCGCCGGACGTTGGACCGGTTCACCCAGGACACCGGGCTGACCGTCGAGGCGGAGCTGCCGCCGGACGTCGAATGCGACCAGCAGACCCGGATCGCGCTGCTGCGCTGCACCCAGGAGTCCCTTGCGAACGTGCGCAAGCACGCCGCCGCGACCACGGTCGGCGTGGTCCTCACGCAGTACCCGCACGCCATCGAGCTGGAGATCACCGACGACGGGCGCGGCTTCGTCGTCGAGGACTCCCGCGGCTTCGGCCTCGACGGCATGCGCAAGCGGCTCGCCGAGCTGGACGGCGACCTCACGGTGACCAGCTCGCTCGGGGACGGCACCCGCGTCCTCGCCACGATCCACACGAACGGACAGCCCTGATGAAGACGACGCCCGAAGACGCCGACAGGATCAGGGTCGTCGTGGTGGACGACCACACGGTGATGCGCGCCGGGGTCGTCGCGCTCCTGGCCCCCGAGCCCTGCATCGCCATCGTCGGCGAGGCCGACAACGGGCGGGAGGCCGTCGAGCTCGTCGCGTCCCTGCGCCCCGACGTGGCCCTGATCGACCTGCGGATGCCGGTCATGGACGGGGTGGCGGCGACCGCCGAGATCGTCGCCGGCCCGGCCGCGACACGGGTGCTCATCCTCACCACGTACGACACGGACGTGGAGATCGAACGGGCCGTCGAGGCCGGTGCGATCGGCTACCTGTTGAAGGACACCACCCGCGAACAGCTCGTGGCCGCGATCCGCTCGGCGGCCCGCGGCGAGACGGTACTGGCCCCGCGGGTGGCGGAGCGGCTGGTTGCGAGGATGCGGCAGCCCGACCCGGTGGTGCTGACCGCGCGTGAGCTGGACGTGCTGAGCGCGGTGGCCGACGGGCTGTCCAACTCGGACATCGGCAAGCGCCTGGTCATCGCGGAGGCCACGGTCAAGACCCACCTGCTGCGGGTCTTCGCCAAGCTGGACGTCAGCGACCGCACCCATGCCGTGGTGATCGCCTTGGAACGGGGCCTGTTGGTCCGCCCGGAGCGCGGCTGACGGTGCCCGGGGGGGGCCGGAGCCCGTGGAGGGCCAGGCCGGCCGTTGGCCATGTACAGGGTCGGCCCGCTGAAAGGCGTGGCATCAGGTCGCGGGCCAGACCGTCAGGTCCGCCTCCACCCAGTTGGGCATGTTCTCCATCTGGACGGTCGATTTGAGCTGGATCACGAGCAACCCGATGTCCCCCGACGGGTGTTTGATGCAGAACTCGCTGCCGGCCGCCGCCACGACCAGCGTGATGCTTCGCGTGTCGGCGTGCGTGAGGGCGTTGCGGCACGTGTCGAGGGAGCCGCTCGGTTTGCCGCGCAGCATGGTGATCACGCTTGAGTCGCTCTCCAACTCGCAGCCGGCCTTGCCACAGTTCAGGCGGATGTCCCCTGTTCGGGTCGCGCGCTGCCCGGCGGGATCCTTGATTCCGATCGAGTTGTGCTCCTCCAGGCGCACCCTGGGGTAGGGGACGGGAGCTGGCGGCTTGGAGGGCTGGGGCGTGCTCGATGCGGATGCGGAGGCTTGCGGTGTCGGGCCGCCGGCCGCCGAACCGGTCGATGCGGACACGGAGGCGGAGGCGGACACGGACGCGGACGGTGTGCGCCGTGTCGACTTGGACGCTGCCTCGTCGCGCAGGTCCGCCGCGCCCTTGGCCGCCCAGACGACGCCCGTCACGAGCAGGGCTCCGGCCGTCACCGCCGCGGCGGCGATCAGTGCGGTGCGGCGGCGCCCGCGGGGCGGGCGTGGCTGCGGTGCGGCCTCCTGCGGCGGGCGCCAGACCAGGGGGAAGGTGTTCAGCGCGGTCGGGTTGGGGACCGGGGCCGGGACCGATACCTCGGGGCCCGCGACCTCCCGCCAGACGTCCGGGCCGTCGTCCCCGTCGCCCGGCAGGTGGCGTCGGCACCAGGCCACGATCTCCGCCGGAGTGGCCCGTTCCGCGGGGTCGGCGGCCAGGCAGCGGGCGATCAGCGGGCGAAGTTGCTCCGGCAGGCGGGACAGGTCGGGCTCGGAGTGCACGATCCGGAACAGGACGCTGACCGAGGGGCCGCTTCCGTAGAGCGGCTCGCCGAGCGCCGCGTACGCCGCGGTCTGGCCCAGGGCGAAGACGTCGGTGGCGGCCGTGACCTCGCCCGCCGACGCCTGTTCGGGGGCCATGTACTGGGGTGTTCCGATGGCGCTGCCCGTTGCGGTGCCCACGGTGGTGTCGGAGGCCAGCGAGATGCCGAAGTCGATGACCCGGGGTCCGTCGGAGGCCAGGAGTACGTTCGAGGGCTTGAGGTCCCGGTGGACGATCCCCGCCTCGTGGATGACCTGCAGGGCCTCGGCCACTCCCGCGACCAGCCACAGCACCGCGGGCACCGGGAGCGGTCCGCGCCGGGAGACGGCCTCGGACAGCGAGGGACCGGGCACGTAGAGGGTGGCCAGCCAGGGCGGCGTTCCGTCGGCCTCGGCGTCGATCAACTCGGCGGTGTACGCGCCCCGGACCCGCCTGGCCGCCTCCACCTCGCGGCGGAACCGCCGCCGGAACTCGGGGTCCTCGGCCAGTTCGGGCCGTACCACCTTGATGGCGACCGGGCGACCGCCCTGGGTGTGCGACAGGTAGACCCGACCCATGCCGCCCGCGCCGAGCCGGGCCGCGAGGCGGTAGCCGGCCACGGCGGGCGGATCGTCCGCCTGCAGCGGCTGGAACACCTCGGTCGCGCTGTTCATCGGTCTCCCCCCGATCCCCTGACCAGCCGTTCGGCCGATCAGGGGTCACCTTAAGCGGCGGGCGGAAGGAAGGAATCAGCAGGCGGCTACCAGCCCTGCCATGCCGGGGCGGGGTACCGGGGTGTCCGCCGCTTGCGGGCCTCGAGCCCGAGGAACGCGGCTCCCGAGGCGAGGGTCGCGCTGAAGGACAGCCCCATGACGATCACCATCAGGACGTTGGCGGCTTCCCCCACGCTCAGCCACACCGCCGCCGTAGCCATCGCCAGGACCACCAGCAGCGGAACCCTCGCGGCGAGCGACAGCTTGCGGCTCAACGCGACGGTGGCGTATCCGACGACCGCGCCCGGCGTGACGGCCGCCACCAGGCCCAGGAACATGAAGACGAGCAGGGCGATAACCATGTCGTACCTACCTCCGGATCTCATGGCCAACTCGTGCCAAAGGCAGACGAATCCACGTCCCCCGGTCCGGCAGGCCCTTCCGGACGCCATGTTGTCAGATTTTCTGAACACGTTCAACGTGCTCCATCTCGTGGACCGTGTCCACGAAGGCGCGGATCCGGGCGGTCTCGCCGGCCCTCGGCCAGAGGAACCCGTACTCGACGGGAGGGGCGTCGCTGAAGGGGACCCAGGCTATGTCGGGGCGGCTGTAGTAGCGCTCCGCGTCCTCGCACGCCGGCGAGACGCCCTGGCCGACACCGACCAGGTTCAGCAGCTCCGTCCAGTACGAACTGGCCTGGCCGTGTGGGATGGACCTGCCCCGGGGGGTCTGCCGGGGATAGTGGTGGTCCAGCCAATGCCGCGGCACGGCCCCGGCGACGGGCAGGAGCGTCGACTCCGCGAGGTCCTCCAGCGACACGGCGGCGCGCCGGGCGAGGGGGTGCCCGGCGGGAACCATCAGCACGCGACGCTGGGAGAGCACGTGGGGGCCGAGCACCAGATCCGGCTCGTTCACCGGGTGCTCGCTGACCTGGAGATGGACCTGACCGGTCCGGATCGGCCCGAACGGATCGGAGAGCTGCACCTCCTGGATCTCGACCTCGCAGTCCGGATAGCGGGTACGGAAGGTCCCGGCGGCCTTCAGCAGGATCTCCGCGACCATGGGGCTCGAATACCCGACGCGGAGCACACCCGTGATGCCCCGTCCCATGGCCACCGCACGGTCGACCGCGCGCTGCAACTGGCGGCGGACGGGGATCAGGTCCTCGCGCAACTGCCGCCCCGCCGGGGTCAGCGCGACGTGCCGGCTGGTGCGCTCGAAGAGCGGCACACCGAGGCGGTGCTCCAGCTTCTTGATGGTCTGGCTCACTCGCCCCTGGGCCAGCCCGAGCCGCTCCGAGGTGCGCCTGAAGTGCAGTTCCTCGGCCAGCGTCAGGAACGCCTCGATCTCGTGCCGCTCCACCTTCGCCCCCCATCGGTGAGTTTGGAGCACCGATGGTAGATAACTTCGATCTTGTTCGGTCCGCCCGGGCGTACGAGAGTGGATCCGGCCCCACGGGCCCTCACACTCACTTCTCGCGACGCTCGCGCCATCCCGGCGGGGCGTCCCTTCGTGATGGGGCGATCACCATGACCACCGTTTTCGAACCCGCCCGACTGGGCCCGCTGCGCCTGCCCAACCGCTTGGTGATGGCGCCGATGACCCGCAACCGTGCCACCGCCGACGGCGTCCCGACGCCCCTCATGGCCACCTACTACGCGCAGCGGGCCTCGGCGGGGCTGATCATCGCCGAGGCGTCGACGCCGAACGCGGTCGGACAGACGTATCCGAACATCACCGCGATCCACAACGACGCGCACGTGGCGGGCTGGCGGAACGTCACCGGGGCGGTGAGCGCCGCGGGTGGCCGGATGTTCCTCCAGCTCCAGCACGGCGGCCGGATCGGGCACCCCGACAACACCGGCGGGCTGTGGCCCGTCGCGCCGTCGGCGGTCGCGCTTCCGGACACGATCTTCACGCCCGGCGGACACCAGCCGGCCGTCGTACCGCGGGAGATGACCCTCGGTGAGATCGAGTCCACCGTGGCCGACTTCGCCGCCGCCGCCCGCAGGGCGATCGACGCCGGCTTCGCGGGGGTGGAGGTGCACGGCGGCAACGGCTACCTCCTCCACCAGTTCCTGGCCTCGGATACCAACCGCCGCAGCGACGGGTACGGCGGCTCGGTGGCCGGCCGCATCCGGTTCGTACGGGAGGTGGTCGGCGCCGTCGCCGACGCGATCGGCCCGGACCGGGTGGGCCTGCGCATCGCCCCCGGCGTCACGGCCAACGCCATGCGGGAGGACGACGTCGACGCCGTCTACCCGGCGCTCGTCGACGCGCTGTCCGACAGTGGCCTCGCCTACCTGCACGTGGTCTTCGCCCAGCCGGACCAGCCTCTCTTCCAGCACGTCCGCAAGCACTGGGCGGGCTCGCTGATCGCCAACCCGATGCTCCCGTGGCCCGGACCGCTGCCCGCCGACGGCGGCAGGCTTGAAGCCGAGCGGCTGCTGGCCGCGGGGGCCGACCTGGTCTCCCTGGGCCGCGCGTTCCTCGCCAACCCCGACCTGGTGGATCGGCTGCGCCTGGGCGCTCCGCTCAACCCCCTTCAGGACAAGGGCCTGATGTACGTGGGTGGGGAGGCCGGGTACACCGACTACCCCGTGCTGGCCGACACCGACCGGCACGCCGGATCACCGGCGGCGGCAGCTCGCTGACCGCCCCTCCCCGGACGGACGGGGCCGACCCGGTTCGCGTCGGGCCCCGTCCGTCCGGGTGCGCGGGGCGGTCAGGAGGCGGCCCGGGCCGGGTACGGAAGGCCGTCCAGGCCTGCCGATTCCCGGGCCAGGCCGGTGGGGGTCAGCCAGTCGAAGGCCCGGTAGACCGCCGGTCCCAGGCCCATGCCCTCGGCGACCTGTTCGCGCAGCCGGTTGGTGGCGAACGCGCCGATGACGTTCATCTGGGCGTCCCGGTAGTGGCGTTCCACTTCGTGGCCCTGGGTCACGCCGGCCGCTCCGTGGATCTGTACGGCGCGCGCGGTGACCTCGACGGCCATCTCGGTGGCGTAGATCTTGAGCATGCCGATGAGGTCCTTCGCCGACCGGCCCGCGGCGCGCTCGCCCGCCGCCCGGCGGGCCAGCAGGCGGGCCGCGTCGATCTGGGCGCGGGAGTCGGCGAGCTGGGCCTGTACGCCTTCCATGTGCGCGAGGGGCCGGCCGAACGAGACCCGCTCCCGGGCGTGCTTCACCGAGGCGACCAGCGCGGACTCGGCGGTGGCGACGGCCGCGATCGAGACCAGGAGCCACCCCCACGTCATGCCCTCGGCGAGCTCCGTGAAGGGCACGGGCACCACGTCGTCCTCGGAGACGTGGACGTCGGTGAAGACGATGCCGCCCCAGGGCATGCCCCGCAGCCCCATGTGCGGGATCTCGTACCGGCGTACGCCCGGCCGGTGCAGGTCGACGAACGCCAGGCACCAGTCGGGGCCGTCGTCCCCGGCGGGCTTCTCCCGCCGGGCGAGGGTCACGGCCAGGTCGGCGTTGGGGGCGTTGGTGATACGCGCCTTCTCGCCGCTGATGACGAAGCCGCCGCCGGGTCCGCCGGCGGGGCGGACCGTGGTGCGGTAGGTGCTCGCGTCGCTGCCCGCGGCCGGTTCGACGATGGCGAAGGCCGCCAGTTGTTCCCCGGAGAGCAGGGGGTCGAGCAGCCGCCGGTGCTTGTCGGGGTCGCCGTAGGTGGAGATCAGCTTGCCGCACAGCAGCGCGGACACGGTCGCCGACCAGTAGGTGCCCGAACAGGCCCGGGCCAGGGCCTCCATGGCCTCGGCCTGGGCGGCGCCGTCGGCGCCGGTGCCGCCGACCTCCGGCGGGTGGAACAGCCGCAGGTAGCCGCTGTCGACGAGGTCCTTCCAGTTCTGCGGCGGTATGTCGCCCGTCGCGTCGGTCTCGGTGGCCCGGGCGGCGATGCCCGGGAAGCTCGGCGCGGTGTCGGTGCCGCGTTGGTCGCCGTTCATGTCAGTGTGCAGTCCTCACGGTCAGCCGAGCCCTAGCAGGGACGCCGCGATCACCGGCCGCAGCACCTCGGTGCCGCCGCCGGTCCCGGCGAAGAACAGTGCGTCGCGGTGCGCCCGTTCGATCAGGTGGTCGCCGGCCGGGGCGAGCGGCCCGGACAGGCTCGCCGCCCCCTCGGTCACCGCTCGCGCGGCCTGCGCCACGAAGAGCCGGGCGGCGGCCGCGTCCTGGTGCGAGGGCCGGCCTCCGGCGTCGAACTGCCCGGCCGCGCGGTACAGCAGCCCGGAGGCCAGTTCGTAGCGGGCGCCCAGGTCCGCGAGCGTGAACCGGGCGGACTGGCCGTGGGCCAGGGGCCGGCCGAAGAGGCGGCGCTCGCGGGCGTCCTCGACGGCGTCCCGGGTCAGCGCGCGGATGACGCCGAGCCAGGCCGCGCTGGAGAACACCCAGTCGAGGGCCGCCAGCAGCGGTTCCACCTCGGTGGCGGCGCCGCCGACGGTGCCCAGTACGGCGTCGTCCGGGACCGGGCAGCCGTCCAGGACGAGTCGGCCCCACGGGCAGGTCCGCATCGCCGCGGGGCCGGCGTCGCCGATCAGCAGCCCGGGCGTGTACCGGTCCACGACGAACGCGGTGCGGCCGCCGTCGTCGTGCGCGGCGATGACCAGGAAGTGGTGGGCCACGGGGCCGCAGGCGACCAGGTCCAGTTCGCCGCTGAGCTCCCAGCCGCCCGCGGCGGCGGGCCGAGCGGTGACGGTGGGGGCCAGGGCGGCGCCCTGCGTCTGGCGCAGCGACAGGGCGCCGATCCATTCGCCCGAGGCCATGCGGGGCAGGTAGCGCTCCCGCTGCCGGGTGCTGCCGAACGCCCGCAGGGGCACGGTGGCGAGAACCGCGTGCACGCCGACGGCGAGCGCGAGGCCCGGGTCGCGGGCGCCCTCGCCCAGCCCTTCCAGCAGGGCGCAGGTCTGGGTGGCGGACAGGCCGCCGCCGCCCAGGGCGCCCGGCACCAGCGGCCCGGCGAGGCCGAACTCGGTCCGGTCGTCGGCCAGCTCGGCGAACAGCGCGGGGTCCCACCGGCCGTCGCGGTCGCGATCGGCGGCGGTGGGCCGCGCCAGTCGGTCGGCAAGCCTTCTGGCCCGCTCGGCCAGTAATGGCTCGGCACCGCCGGCGCCTGCGCCGACGGGGGAATGCGGAAACGCCATCGAATTCCCTTTCGCTGACATCGGAGCACTCGAAGAGCTTTCGAAACTTCGAAGCAATTACTCCACCCCTTCTGTCGAAATGGGCTCGAACAAAGTAACCAGCGATCCGCCGCACCTCACGTTCCGGACCGAATATTTGGCCTCCGACCTGCGGAGAATTCGCATACCTCACCGGCGGCGACGTTCCATCACAGTCCTTGACAAAGCTCTGACATGTGAGCCGTTGTGCCCGCCGTGCCGGGTCGACCAACATATTCATCGGCGCGCTCCACATCGCCCTGCCATTCACTGCGGAGCCGGGCCGCAAAACGAAGTCCGGTTCTGAAAAAGGAGGGGAAACGCAATGGCAACAGCAGAGCACGAGGTGGGTCTTCCGAAGGGACTGCCCCGCCTGTCCGACGCGACCCTGCGGGACTCCGCGCACATGGCGGGCGTCGAGTTCGGCCCCAAGGACGCCGCGGTCATCGCGGACCTGCTGGTGAAGACCGGCATCGACCTGGTCGAGGTGGGCATGATCTCCGGCCCGGACTCGAAGGACGCCGACCTCGTCCTCGCCGCCCACGAGGCCATCGGGCCCGAGCGCAGCATGACGCTCGTCGTGGTGCAGGACCGCAAGCAGGTCACGAAGGCCCTCGACGAGGCCGAGCGGCTGGGCGTGCGCCACATCATGTACTCGATACCCACCTCCGAGCAGCACGCGAAGCTGAAGCTCGGCTCGCCCAGCCCCAAGTTCCTTCACGTGCTGGCCCGTTCGGCGATCTCGCAGGCCAAGGAGCGCGGCTTCCACGTCACCTTCAGCGGTGAGGACGGCGCCCGTACCCCCAAGGGCCGGCTCGTCCCCTACGTCACGGCGGGCTTCGAGGCCGGGGCCGACCGGTTCCGTCTCGCGGAGACCGTCGCGTACCTGTCGCCGTGGCAGATGGAGGAGGTCATCGGGGACCTCACCGCGATCGACGGTTCCGAGATCGAGATCCACTCGCACAACATGCTGGGCATGGCCGTCGCCAACTCCCTCGCCGCGATCCGCGCCGGCGCGCAGTGGATCTCGGCGACCGTCGGCGGCATCGGCGAGCGCGGGGGCAACGCCCCGCTGGCAGAGCTGCTCACCTCCCTGCGCGTCATCCACGGTGACACCCGCTTCGACCTGTCCCACCTCACGGAGCTGTCCCGGGTCGCCCTCAAGGGCGCGGGCCTGGGCCACGCCTTCCAGTCGGGGCCGACCACGCCGCACGCCTTCGCGTACGAGCTGCCGGGTCAGCTGAACAACCCGGAGGCGTACGAGACGCTGCCCGCCGAGCTGGTCGGCAACACCCGTGAACTGTGTGTCCGTACGCGCCTCACCCCCGCCCTCGTCACCTGGGCGCTCGCCGACTCGGGCGTCTTCGTCGACGTCGACGCCTTCACCCCGTGGCTCGTCGAGCGTCAGGAGCGCGGCGGCCGGCCGCTGCTCGACCGCGACGCGATCCGCAAGGCCGCCGTCGATTTCCAGGCCGCCTGAGCCTCCCGCCGGCCGGCCCCCGCCCCTCGTTCACACCCATTCCGCAGAGACAAACGGAGTTTCCCCATGTCCACAGCCACCCTCACCGGCGTCTGCCCCGAGTGCGAAACCGACCTGACCGTGCCGCCGGTCGTCCAGGGTGAGACCCTCGCCTGCCCCGAGTGCATGCTCACGCTCCGCGTCGAGGACGTCCAGGACGGCTCGCTGAGCCTGCAGATGGTCGAAGTACAGCTCCGCGACTGGGGCCAGTGAGATGGGCAACCGCGTTGCCATAGTCGCCGACCGGGTCGGCTGGGAGGAACGCCGGCTCATCGAGGCGGCACCGGAATTCGGCCTGCACATCGACTGGATCAACGACGAGTCGCTGTGCCTCGGGGATCCCAGGGCCCGCTCGATCGAGGGGTACGACGCCCTGCTCGTGCGCAGCCGCAGCTACACCCGCGGCGGTCTGCTCGCCACGCTGGCCGAGTCGACGGGCGTGACCGCCCTCAACTCCGCCGCGGCCATCAACGCCTGTGAGAACAAGCTGGTGCTGCGCGCCGTGCTGTCGGCCGCCGGCGTGCCGGTGCCGGACTACCGGCTCGTCCTCTCGCGCAAGGACTTCGAGAAGGCGCTCGACGAGCTGGGCCTGCCCGTGGTGCTCAAGCCGGTGTACGGCGGCATGGGCAAGCGCGTCACCCTGATCCGGGACTCCGATCTGGCGCAGTCCGTCTACGACTACGTCGAGGACCTCGGCCACGCCTTCGAGCAGGCCTGCCTCGTGGAGCCGTACCTCGGCGGCGGCTCGATCCGCTGCCTGGTCGTGGGCCGGGAGATCGTCGCCGCCGCCGAGTTCGAGAGCGCGGGGGCCGACTGGCGCAGCAATGCCGCGCTCGGCAACCAGAGCCGGGCCCTGGCCCACGACCCGGACGTGCAGAAGATCGTGGACGCCGTCGTGGACCGGCTGGGCGCCGGCATCTACGGGGTCGACCTCTTCAAGACGCCTTCGGGCTACCTCGTCAACGAGGTCAACCACGCCCCCGCCTGGCGGGGAGTGGCCTCGACCACGGGAGTGGACATCCCGTCGGCCGTCGCCCGACACGTGCAGGAGGTACTCGCGTGATCCGGGTGGGAATCGTCGGCGCCTCCGGCTTCACCGGCGGTGAACTGATCAGGCTGGTCAACCAGCACCCCGAACTCGAACTGACCTTCCTGGGCGGCAACTCCAGCGCCGGCAAGCGCCCGGCCCAGCTGCACCCCGGGCTCCGTCTCGACCTGGGCCTGAGCATCGAGCCCGTCGACGCCGATGTCGTCGCCGAGCGGTGCGACGTGGTGTTCCTCGCCACGCCCGCCCCGGTCTCGGCCGAGCTGGCCGCCCTGCTGGCCGACCGCGTCGCGTGCGTGATCGACCTGAGCGGCGCCTTCCGCATCCGCACTCCCGAGCTGCACGAGCGCTGGTACCCCAAGGCGGAGCGGACCACCGAGCTGGCGGACCGGTTCGTCTACGGGGTGCCGGAGCTGGTCGGGGACCAGCTGGTCGGCGCACCGCTGATCTCGGTCCCCGGCTGCTACGCCACCGCGATCACGCTGGGGCTCGCCCCGCTGACGCTGGGCCTCGGCCTGGACCTGAAGACCGTGGTCATCGACGGCAAGAGCGGCTCCAGCGGCGGCGGCGTGCAGCTGCGCGTCCCGGACCTGCACCCGCTGCGCAACGGCGCCATCGCGCCCTACGCCCCCACCGGGCACCGGCACGCCGCCGAGGTCGGGGACTTCCTGGAGCGCAGCAAGCCCGGCAGCGTCGGCTCGCTGACCATGTCGGCGTACGGGGTGTCGCACGTGCGCGGGCTGCTCGCCAGCGCCTACGTGTTCACCGACGACGAGGTGGACGGGCGCGAGCTCCAGCGGGCGTACCTGCGCTTCTACAAGGAGCACCGGTTCGTGCGGGTGCGGCGCAACACCGAGACGCTGATCCCGGTGCCCGACCCGCAGGCCGTCCTGGGCTCCAACTACTGCGACGTGACCGTCCTGCACGACGAGGAGGGCGGCCGCATCGTCGTCCTCGCCGCCCTCGACAACCTCGTCAAGGGAGCTGCGGGCCAGGCCGTGCAGGCCGCGAACAAGCGGTTCGAACTGCCCGAGGAGACGGGCCTGACGATGCAGCCGGTGATGCCCGCATGAGCGACACGAGCGCGACCCCGAACACGGAGCAGGAGCGGAGTCTTCCGACGCCGACCGTGGTGAAGCTCGGCGGCAGCTGCCTCGACGACCTCGACGGCGCCTGGTGGGACGACCTCGCCGAACACGGCAAGGACCACCCGCTGATCCTGGTGCACGGCTGGTCGAAGCCGCTGAAGCGGCTCAGCGCACGCTACAGCGAGCCGTCGGCGATCCTGCGCGACCGGTACGGCAACCAGAGCCGCTGGACCACGCCGGAGGTCATCGAGGACATCAAGACCGTCAGCGCCGAGATGAGCGAGCAGGTCTTCGCGCGGCTCGAACCGCGCGGCATCACCGCGGAGCGGCTGCTCGGCAGTGACGGCCTGGTCAGCGCGGGCGAGGCGGAGCGCTGGTGGTGGCAGGGCAAGCAGCTGGTCGAGCTGGAGAACCTGGTCGGACCGATCACCGGTGTGGACCCGGCACCGCTGAAGAACCTTAGGGCGGGCCACGCCTACCTGGTCACTCCGCTGGCTCGGAACGCGGCGGGCCGGGAGGTGAACACCGACGCGGACCGGGCGGCCGCCGCCGTCGCCGGCGCCACCGGCGCCACCGATCTGGTGCTCGTCACCGACGTCGCCCACCTGTTGATCGACGGTGAGCCGGTGCGCCGCATCACCGGGGAGGCCGCGGCCAGGTTCCGCGACAAGGGCGCCACCGGCGGCATGCGCAAGAAGCTGCGGGCCGCGGGCGAAGCCCTGGAGGCGGGCACGGAGCGGGTCGTGATCGGCAGCGCGCCCGTCACGGATCTGCTCGCGGCCCGCACCGGCACCGTCATCACGCGAACGTGAGGAGCAAGAACGTGGCGCAATCCCGTGTACTCGTCGTCAACAACGGAACGCTGTCCCTGGGGCAGCTCCGCAAGAGCTTCGAGGAGTTGGGCTCGCAGACCGAGGCGGTCGACGCGGCGTCCGTGCCCGCCCGGCTCGACGGCCGCTACCAGGCGATCGTCCTGAGCGGCACGAAGGTGCGGGCGTACGACCGCGACTACTACAAGCCGCTGATCGACCTCGTCATGGGCGCCGACGTCCCGGTCTTCGGGATCTGCGGCGGCATGCAGATCCTCGCGGTCGCGGCCGGCGGGCGGCTCGCCGAGGGGCCGCAGCGGGTCGGCGGCTACGAGGTGCAGGTCGACAAGGAGGAGCCGCTCTTCACCTACGTGAAGCCGACGGTGACGGTCTTCCACCGCCACACCCTCTACCTCCAGGAGGCCCCGGAGGGTTTCCGCTCGATCGGCCGCTCCGAGCACGCGCCCGTGGAGTTCCTGCGCTCCGACGACGGCCGGATCTTCGGCTCCCAGGCGCACCTCGAATTCCGCAGCGACGGCCTGGAGATCCTGCGCGGCTTCGCAGACCTCTACCGGTGACCTTCGCCGCGCGCGAAGCAGGCGCACCCGGTCGCCCGAACTCACCCATCAATTCAAGGACTTGGCAATGAGTGATCTGGAAATCCCACAGGACCCGGCGTTCACGGTCCACCTGAACGGCAGCGGTGGCGCACTCAAGGGCTGGGTCGTCGTCGACTCCCTGTACGACGGACTGGCCATGGGCGGCACCCGGATGACCACCGGGGTCACCGAGGCGGAGGTGGCCGGCCTCGCCCGCGACATGACGCACAAGTTCACGCTCGCCCGCCTGCCCATCGGCGGCGCCAAGGCCGGCATCGTCTCCGACGGCGGCAACCGCGAGGAGACCTTCCGTACCTTCGGCCGGACGGTCAAGCCGCTGCTGCACGGCGGCATCCACCTCGGCATCGACATGGGCGTCACGCCCGCCGACCGGGCCACCTTCTTCGCCGAGGCCGGCTACGACCCGCGCTACCGGCTGGGCGCGCCCGACATGCCCATCGACTGGCGCACGTACTACGAGCCGCTCATCGACTGCACCGGCCACGGCGTCGGGGTGGCGGCGGTCACCGCCCTGGAGGCGAGCGGCCGCACCGAGCCGGCCCGGGTCGTCGTGCAGGGCTTCGGCGCGGTGGGCCGGGCGGTCGCCCGGTTCCTGGAGGACCGCGGGCACGTGATCGTGGGCATCGCCGACATCGAGGGCACGATCAGCGCGGACCGGCTGCCCGTGGCCGACCTGGTCGCCGTCACCGACGAGTTCGGGCGGATCGACCGCTCGCGGTTGCCGCAGCACGTCACCGTCTCCGGCGAGTCGGACGCATGGCTCGACGTGGACGCCGACCTGCTGATCCTCGCGGCGCAGAAGTACGCCCTGAACGCCGAGAACGCGCACCGGCTGCGCGCCGGGCTGGTCGTCGAGGGCGGCAACCTCAGCTCCAGCGCCGAGGCGAAGGACAAGGCGCGCGCCTCGGGCGCCGTCCTGGTCCCGGGCGTGATCGCCAACATCGGCGGGGCCGCCTCGGCCGCCCTGGCCGTCACCCGCGTCGTCCCGTTCGGCCTGGAGGCCGAGGCCCGCAAGGCCTGGGTGTTCGACTGGGTCGGCGACCGCGTGCGCGAGAACACCCGCGACCTCCTGGAGATCGCGGCGGCCGACGCGGGCGACCCGCTGCCGCAGCTGCTCGCGGCGCGCCGCAAGGAACGCCGATGACCACGACGACCTCCGCCATCCTGGCCACGGCGTCGGCCGCGGACCGCATGGCCGAGTACCGGCGGCGCGGCTGGTGGCGGGACGAGACCTTCCTCGACGACCTGCGCCACCAGGCCCGCGTGCAGCCCCGCAAGCTGGCCATCGCCGGGCGCCGGCTCGACGAGGCCCGCACCGACACCCTCGACTACGCCGAGCTGGCCCGGCTGACCGACCGGTTCGCCGGGGCCCTGCTGGAACTGGACGTGGAACGCGGGGACGTCGTCGCCGTGCAGCTCCCCAACCGGTGGGAGATGGTGCCGCTGATGTTCGCCTGCATGGCCGTCGGCGCGATCATCTGCCCGATCGCCCCGGTCTGCCAGGAGGACGAGCTGCGCCACCGCCTCGCGCTCACCGAGGCCAAGGTCTGCATCACCGTGCCGGAGTGGGAGGGCTACCCGCTCGCCGACACCGTCTGCGCGCTGCGCTCCGAGCTGCCCCTGGAGCACGTGGTGGTGGTCGACGGGCACGCTCCCGAGGGCGCGGTCGACTTCCACGACCACTTCGTCTCCGAGCACTGGGAGAAGCGGCGTTCGAGCGATCTGGAGGGCCGCCAACTCAGGCCCGACGAGCCGTTCGTGGTGCTGTTCACCTCGGGCACCACGGGCTTCTCCAAGGGCGTGGTGCACAGTCAGAACACCGTGCACTCGGGCGTACGCGGCTACGTGGACACCTTCCTGCTCCGCGACGACCTGGTGGTCGCGGTCACCACCCCGCTGGTGCACTACTCCGGCTTCGGCCAGGGAGTCCTCGCCGGGGTCATGCTCGGCGGGACCATCGCCTTCCAGGACGGCCAGGACCACGCCGGCCTGCTGGACCTGGTCGAGCGGTACCGCGCCACCCTGCTGTACGGGCCTCCGCCGACGCTGTCCGGCGTCGCCAGGGCCCAGCAGGTCGATCCGCACGACGTCTCCAGCCTGCGCCACACGGTCACCGGCGCGGCTCCGGTGCTCCAGCAGCTGGTGGACGAGCTGCGCACGACCTTCGGCGCGCGCACGTACTCGGTGTGGGGCATGTCCGAGTTCGGCCCGGTCACCATCAGCCGGCTGGACTACAACCAGGACTGGGCGGCGCACAGCCACGGGCGGCCGATCGACTCCATGGAGATCCGCATCGACCTGTGCCACGACCCCTCCAAGCGGGCCCCGGTGGGCCGGCTGCGGGCGCGCGGCGCCTCGCAGGCCCTCGGCTACTACAAGCAGCAGGACGCCTTCGACTCCGAGCTCACCGTCGACGGCTGGTTCGACACCGGCGACGTGGCGCGCGAGGACGGCCGCGGCGGCATCCGCATCCTGGGCCGCTCCCGGGACACCATCCTGCGCGACGGGATCGTGGTCCCGATGGCGGAGCTGGAGGCGATCATCTCCCGGCACCCCAAGGTGCTCGAGGCGACCCTGGTCGGTCCCAACGGCACGGTCGACGACCCGATCCTGGCCGTCGCCGTCCCCCGCGGCGCGAAGCACCCCACGCTGGCCGAGATCCGCGAGCACCTGCGCGAAGCCGGCCAGGACCCGCGGTTCTTCCCCGAGCGCCTGGAAGTCGTCGACGCCCTGCCGAAGACGCTCACCGGGAAGGTCCGCAAGGTCGAGCTCAGGGAGCTGTACGCCGGGGGCTGACCCGCCCTCGGGCCCCGATGCCCCCGGGGGGTGCTTCCCCCGTCACCCTCCGGTGCCCCTTTCGGGGGGTGACCCTCCCCCGCGTCACCCCCCGAATCCCCACCCCCAACCCCCAACCCCCCACTCGTCCCCACGGCTGCGCCACGAAGTCCGATCAGTTGGAGGAACCCATGCCCGCACCCGCGCCGGTGACCATGTCGGCGACGCTCGCGGCCGATGAGGAGCTGGACCGCCGGCGCCACGCCGGGGAGCGAATCCTCTCGCTGGCGAGCGGCGAGATCGGCCTCCCGGTGCTGCCGGCGCTGCGGGAGCGGCTCGCCGGGGCGACGGACCGCAACGCCTACGGGCCCGTCGCCGGGAACCCGGCCCTGCGCGCCGCCGCCGCCGGGTACTGGGGCCGGCGGGGCCTTCCCACCGACCCCGCCCTGGTCGTGTGCGGCCCGGGGAGCAAGCCGCTGCTCTTCGCCCTGATGCTGGCCATCGGCGGGGACGTGGTGGTGCCGGTGCCGAGCTGGGTCAGCTACACCGCGCAGGCCGAGCTGGCCGGGGCGCGGCCGATCCCCGTGCGCACCCTGCCGGGCGAGGGCGGGGTGCCGGATCCGGCGGCGCTCCGCGAGGCGGTCGCCCTCGCCCGCTCCGCCGGGCGCGACCCGCGGTGCGTGGTGGTGACCCTGCCGGACAACCCGACCGGCACCATCGCCCGGCCGGAGACCGTCCGGCGCCTGGCGCGGGCCGCGCGGGAGTTGGACCTGGTCATCGTCTCCGACGAGATCTACTGCGACCTGGTCTTCGACCCGGCCCACCGGGCGGTCTCCCCGGCCGCTTTCGCACCCGAGCGGACGGTGGTGACCACCGGACTGACCAAGAACCTGGCGCTCGGCGGCTGGCGGATGGGGGTCGCCCGGCTCCCCGACGGCCCGCTGGGGCACGAGGTGCACGCCCGGCTGGTCGGTGTGGCCAGCCAGGTCTGGTCGAGCACCGCCGCCCCGGTGCAGGCCGCCGCGGCGTACGCCTTCGAGGAGCCGCCGGAGGTGGTCGCGCACGTCGCGGCCAGCCTGCGGTTGCACGAGGTGGTGGTCCGCGCGGTGGCCGAGCGGTTCGCGGCGGTCGGCGCCGTACTGACGCCCGTGCGGGCGACCTCGTACCTGTACCCCGACTTCGAGCCGCTCCGGGACGGTCTCGCCCGCGCCCACGGGGTGCACGGCGGCGGGGAACTCGCCGCGCTGTTCGCGGAGCGCTACGGGGTGGGGCTGCTGCCGGGCGCGGCCTTCGGCGAACCGGAGCACTCGCTGCGGATCCGGGCCGCCACCAGCCGGCTCTACGGCGAGACCGAGGCCGAGCGCACCGCCGCCCTGACCGCCGCGGACCCGCTCCGACTCCCCTGGATCAGCGCGTCCTTGGACCGCGTCGCCGAGGTCCTGACCGACCTCACCACATCGTTCGCCGTCCGGCCCGCGCGGGCCGGACGGCCGTGACCACTCATCAGCACCGACTCAGGAGGGCCCTGACCACCATGTCCATCATCTTCGAATGCGAGTACCGGGGTCACCGGTACGCGGGTCTCGGCAAGGCGACCGCCGGCGAGACGCAGACCCTGTACCGGGTGACCGACGGGCAGCTCCGGGCCGCCTTCCTCGCGGGCGGCGGTCCGGAGTCGGTGATCGCCTCCGTCACCGAGGGGGCCGAGACGGTCACGGTGACCGCCGGTGACCCGGAGGTCCGCCTCCTGCCGCCGCTGCTGCCCACGGCCTCGGGTGACGCCCTGCTGACCGGGTTCATGGGGACGCACCGGTCGAAGTACGCCGACGAACCGGACCCGGACAAGGAGTTCACGCCGCCGAACTGGCTGATCAAGGGCTTCGGTTCCTGGGTGCGGATGCCGGACGAGCCGCTGGCCGCCGCCGCGTCGACGGTCGCGCTGCTGGAGGAGCCGGAGGTCGCCCTGGTCTACGTCAACGACGAGGACGGCACCCCGCGCTACGCCGGCTACACCTTCGCCAACGACCTGAACGACATCGGCTACCACCTGAAGAACCCGTGGGGCTGGACCCCGTACTCCAAGCTCTGCGAGACGTCGATGACGCCGTGGCTGTTCCTCGGCGAGCCGCCCCGTACGGTCACCGGCGAGATCACCATCGAGCGCGACGGGGCGGCCGCCTGGAAGGGCGACTTCTCCTGCGGCGCGGACGCGCTGTACCACCGGGTGGAGGACATGGTGGACCACCTGTTCTCGTATCCGGTGATGCGCCGGCCGGGACTGGTGAGCTACGTGCTGCTCGGGGCGGACAAGGCCAGCTGGCACGACGGGTTCCGGATCGCGGACGGCGACCGGGTGACCATCGACGTGGCCAGCCACGGCGTCGTGCTGTCCAACGTCATCGAGTACGCCGGCCGGGCGGCCTAGGCCGCTTCCACGGGAGCCGTCCCCGCGGAGCCGCGCCGCACCGCGGCGACGTAGTCGGAGATGGCGTCCCTGTTGCGTTCCAGGCACCGGATGCGCTCGGTCATGCGGTCGCGTTCGAGTTCGAGCGCGGCGATCGTCTCCGGCGTGGCGCCGGAGACGTGGATGGCCCGGGGCGTGTCGATGCACGGGAGGACCTGCTTGATGATCCGGGTCGGCAGTCCGGCGTCGAGCAGTCCCCGGATCTGCAGGACCCGGTCCACGCAGTCCTCCTCGTACTCCCGGTACCCGTTCAGGGAGCGGCCGGAGCGGATCAGCCCCTGCTCCTCGTAGTAGCGCAGCAGTCGGCGGGAGGTGCCGGTGCGCTCTGACAGTTGCCCGATGAGCATGTGACCCACCTCACATCAGGTCGTCTTGACCTTCACATCTATGTAAGGGTTTGAGCATACAAGCCATGACAACTTCCCACACTGAGTCACCCACCCTCGCCCCTCCCACAACTGACAACCGGAAACTTCCCATGTCGCCGCTGCTGGCGCTGGGCACGGCCGCGTTCATGGGAATCCTCACCGAGGCGCTGCCCGCGGGCGTGCTGCCCGAGATGGCCCGCGACCTCTCGGTCAGCGAGTCCGCGGCGGGACAGTCACTGACGATCTACGCACTCGCCACGGGCCTGTCGGCGATCCCCGTGTCCGTGGCCACGGCGGGGTGGCGGCGCAAGAAGCTGCTCCTGCTCGCCGTGGTGGTCTTCGCCGTCGCCAACCTGGTCACGGCCGTTTCCCCCAACTACGCCCTGACCATGGCGTTCCGCCTGGTGGCCGGCGTCGCGGCGGCCGTGGTGTGGGCCGAGCTGGTCGGGTACGCCCGCCGCCTGGCGCCCCCTCACCTGCAGGGCCGGGCCATTGCGATCACGATGGCGGGCATCCCGCTCGCCCTTTCCCTGGGCATCCCCGTGGGCACGTTCCTCGGCGGGATGTTCGGCTGGCGGATGACCTTCGGCCTCGTCAGCCTGGTCTCCGTCCTCCTGGTGGTGTGGATCCTCGCGTCGGTGCCGGACGCGCCGGGGCAGCGGCCGGAGAACCGGGAGCCGATCCTGAAGGCGCTGCGCCTTCCCGGCGTGGTGGCGGTGCTGTTCGTGGTCGCGGCCTACGTGCTGGCCCACAACATCCTCTACACGTACATCGCCACGTTCCTCGACGAGTACGACATGGGCGGCTCCCGCGACATCGTGCTGCTCGTCTTCGGCATCGCCTCCATGGTGAGCATCTTCATCACCGGCGCCCTGGTCGACCGCCGGCTGCGCGCCCTGACGATCGGCAGCACGGCCCTGTTCATCGTGGCGGCCGTCCTGCTGGGGCTGCTGGCCTCCAGCCCCGCGGTGGTCTACGCGGCCATGGTGCTGTGGGGGCTCGGCTGGGGTGGTGTCGCCACCCTCCTGCAGACCGCGGTCACCGATGCGGGAGGCGACCGGGGGCAGGCCCTGCTGGTCACCACGTGGAACTCCTTCATGGCCGGTGGCGGTGCCGTCGGCGGCATCCTGCTCTCCGCGCTCAGCCCCACGTCCTTCCCGTGGAGCGTCCTGCTGCTCCTGGTGCCGGTCCTGCTCGTCGTGGTCGGTGCCCGCGCGCACGGTTTCCCCGCCAAGCGGCCGAACTCGGGCTGACGCACCGCCGGAACGGGCCGCGGCCCCTGCGTGATCAAGGCGTTCGACGCCGTTGGTCGCACAGGGGCCGCGTTCGTTCGCGGGCTTCCGGGGAGGTCAACCCCGACCCATCCGGTAGCCGACACCGCGTACCGTGATGATCCATCTGCTGGCGCCGAGCTTCGCGCGCAGGCTGCTCACGTGGGTGTCGATGGTGCGGCTGGAATCGGCCCAATCGGTGTCCCAGACCCGGGACATCAGTTCCTTGCGGGAGATGACGCTCTCGGGGTTCGCGGCGAGGATGTGCAACAGCTCGAACTCCTTTCCGGTGAGGTTCACCGGCTCGCCGTGCAGGCGGGCCTCACGGGTTCCGACGTCGATGTGGAGCGGATCGAGGGAGATGGTCCGGGCCGGGTCCGACTGCGGATGGGACCGGCGCAGTACGGCCTCGATGCGCGCCGTCATCTCGCGCAGGCCGCACGAGGTGACGACGCAGTCGTCCGCTCCGGCCTGCAGGGCGAGGACCCGGTCCAGTTCGGTGTCGCGGGCGGTGACGGAGATGATGGGCTTGTCCCCGGCCGCCCTGATCATCCGGCAGACTTCCAGGCCGTCGATGTCGGGCAGGTCGAGGTCGAGCAGGACCAGGTCGGAGTGCTGATGCGCCCTCAGCGCTTCCGCCCCGGTGTCGACGCTGCTCGCGGAGTACCCCTGCCGGCGCAGGTCGCGGACCCTCGTCTCGGCTTCGTCCGCGTCGTCCTCGACCACAAGCACTCGGGCCATGGGTGGCTTGATGACCTTCCTGAGCTGTAGGCGTGAGGTCAGCGGTGTTCCTGTCCGCCATCCGGCAGGCACGGCCTGCGTTCGGCCGACCTCCTCGATGCGCAAGGTGCCCCCCTGAGCCATTGCTCCCCTCTCCCTGACATAGTCGCTCCCAATATCATAACGAACGTTCTCTTTTTTTCGACGGCCGATATCGTCGACTTGGTCACGCGGGGCAGCGCATCGGGCACGGTGATCGGGAACTCGCCAGATTCCGGTTCAAAAGCAGCAATCCGGGAAGGTCGCGGGCCCCTCGCCAGTTCAGGTTGTGCCGGAACGACCGGCACCACTGAGCGAGCGGAGCCGAACGTGTCGGCACCGGAGGTGATACGTGACCGCGCCCAAGCGTCCGACCCGGGGCACGCCCCCCACCCCGGCGAACCCCGGGCGGGTGGAATCCGGAGACGGCCCGTGGTGAGGCAGGAGAGGGCCGCCCGAACCCGGGAGGCCCTGCTGCGGGCCGCCGCCACCGCGTTCGACCACGCGGGATACGAGGCCACGACGCTGGCCCGGGTCAGCAAGGCGGCCGGCATCTCCATCGGGGCCCTGACCTTCCACTTCCCCTCGAAGGACGCACTGGCGGACGCCGTTCAGGAGCGCGGCGGGTCCGCCGTGCGCGCCGCGGCGGACCGGGCCGGCGCGTGCCTGGAGCGGCCGCTGCGGGCCGCGATCGCACTGACCGTCGAGATCGCGGGGATGCTGGAGGGGGACGCCACCGTCCGCGCGGCCGCGCGGCTCGCGCGCGAGCGCGTGGACACCACGGCCGGCTGGTCCTCCCTCTGGCTGCCGACCGTCGACCGGTTGCTCGCCCGCGCGGCGGACGAACTGCGCCCGGGCGCGGACCGCAAGACGGTGCTCGCACTGGTGACCTACCTCGTCACCGGCGCCGAGGCGTACGCGCGCGGACGCGCCGAATCCCCCGGGGATCAGGGGGACAGCGCCGAGCGGCAGCTCGCCGGGATCTGGGAAGTGGTGCTGCCCGGGTTCGCGGGCGGGGGCCGAGCCGCGCCCTGACGCGGCTCGGCCGGGGCCGGCGGGCGGGCGGAGGTCGCTACTCCCCCGGTTCGGCCCCGGCGCCCGCGCGGGCCCGGTACCCCAGGTGCCCGTCGAGGAGGGTCCGCAGCCGCCTGCGACCGCGGTGCAGCCGGGAGTTGACGGTGCCGCTCGGGATGCCGACGAGGGCGGCGATCTCCTCGTACGGCAGGCCCTCGACGTCCGCGAGGTAGACGACGGTCCGGAAGTCGCCCGGTATCGCCCGCAGCGCCTCACTGACCACCGGGTCGGGGATCCGGTCCATGACCTGGGACTCCGCCGACGGCAGCCCCGCGGACGTGTGGGAGGCGGCGCTGGCGAGCTGCCAGTCCTCGATGTCCGAGGTGGGCGCGAAGCGCGGCTCCACCTGCTGTTTGCGGTAGTCCGTGAGGAAGGCGTTGGTGAGGATCCGGAACAGCCAGGCCCGCAGGTTCGTGCCGGGGCGGAACTGGTGGAAGCTGCGGTACGCCCTGGCGTACGTCTCCTGGACCAGGTCCTCCGCGTCCGCGGAGTTGCGGGTCAGCCGCACGGCATGGGCGTAGAGCAGCGTCCGGTAGCCGACGGCATCCCGCTCGAAGCGGGTCGAGCACTGTTCGTCCGTCCGCACGGTCGGATCGGGGTTCGTCACAGCGGCAACAATACATATCGAGCGTTCGTTTTTCTTCGTCGCGTGACAAAACGCAGGACAGCCGGGCGCCGCCCTGGGGGCACCCGGCTGTCCTGGGGGTTCGCAACTGCTCCGACTGCTGCGGCTACTTCGCGGTCCACCCGCCGTCCACGGGCATGGCGGCGCCCGTGACGAAGGAGGCCCGGCCGCTGAGCAGCCATGCCGCGGCCTGGGCGATCTCCGTGGGATCGGCCATCCGCTTCTGCGCGGACCGGCCGACGAACGGCTCGTGCAACGCGGGGATCTCGTCGAGCACTTGCTGCATGAGTTCGGTGAGGGTGCTCCCGACCACCAGCGAGTTGACCCGGATCCCCTTCTCCCCGTACTCGTCGGCGGCGGCCTTCGTCAGTCCGATCACCGCGTGCTTGGCCGCGATGTAGGGGGCGGTGGCCCCCGTGGACAGCACTCCGGCCACGCTGGCCGTGTTCACTATGGAGCCGCCCGAGCCGCTGTCGAGCATGGCGCCTATCTGGTGCTTCAGGCAGTTCCACACCCCGCGCACGTTCACGTCGACCACGCGGTCGAACACCTCGTCGTCGGTCTCGTGCAGCGGCGTACCCGCCGTTCCCCAGCCCGCGTTGTTGAACGCCCCGTCGAGGCGTCCGTACGCCGCCACGGTCGCGGACACCACGCGCTCGACGTCCCCGGGGACGGTGACGTCGCCGGCCACCGCGAGCGCCCGTCCGCCCGCCTCGGCGATCTCCTTCGCCAGTGCGGTCAGCTGTTCTTCCCTGCGCGCCATCAGGACGACGTCCGCGCCCTCTTCGGCGAACAGTCGCGCCGCGGCGGCGCCGATGCCGCTCGACGCGCCGGTGATCATGACGGCCTTGCCCTGGAGTAACCCTTCGTATCGCATGGCTGTCATTCAACCCCGGCCGATCTCGCCCAACACGGTGATCCTCCTCACGGCCTGACGGGCCCTCGGAACTCGGCCGCATGCCTCTGCGCCCACTGTCCGAACGCGCGCGGCGGGCGCGAGGTCAGCCTCTCCACGTCGTGGGTGACCTCCAGCTTGGCGCCGGCCGCCTGGCGGGCCGCGCTCTCGGCCAGTGCCCGCACGATCGGCTCGGGGTGGCGCCTGCTCCATCCCTCACGGGCCTCGTCGAGGGTGAGCTCCACGAACCGCAGGGGTCGCCCCAGCACCGACGCCAGTTGCTCGGTCTGCTCCCGCGCGGAGACCGCCTCGGGTCCGGTCAGGGCGTAGGCCCGCCCGTGGTGACCGGGAGCGGCCAGGACCGTCGCCGCCGCCGCGGCTATGTCCAGCGGATCGACACAGGCGTTGCGCGACGATCCGTACGGCGCCCGCACCACCCCGTCGCGCAGGATGCCGGGGGCCCAGCCGAGCGCGTTGGACATGAACGAGCGCGGCCGCAGCAGGGTCCAGTCCATGCCCGCGGAGCGCACCAGCTCCTCGCACTCCCGCTGGCGCCGTGTCATCCCGTCCGTGGCCAGCGGGTCGGTGACGGCTAAAGCGGACAGCTTGACCACGTGGCGCACGCCGGCGGTGCGCGCCGCCGCGAGGAGGTTCTCGTCGTGGGACAGGCGCATCGGATCGCTCGTGATGACGAAGAGGGCGTCCGCTCCCGCGCACGCCCGGACCAGCCCGGGGCGGTCGTCGTTGTCGACGCCCACGATCCGCCCCGGCAGTCCCGCCCGGGCCGCCCGGTCGGGATCCCTCGTCAACGCGGAGACCTCGTGGTCGGCGGCCAGCAGGCGAACCGTCCGGCTTCCGACGGGGCCGGTCGCACCGGCCACGACGATGCGTCTCGGGCCCTGGGGGGCCGTCATCGTCACGTCTCGCTCTTCGCGCGCCGCGGGTCGAGGTCGATGGTGGACACGACGGCGTCGGGAGCCAGGCCCGGGAGCAGCAGCCGCCACATCCTGACCACGCGATCGGTGAGGTCCGCGCGCCCGCTCAGCAGCTGCGAGTGCAGCTGCGTGCCGGTACAGGTCCCGACGATGAATTCGGCCACCTCGGAGGGGACGATCCCGTCCCGGAGCTCGCCGGCGGCCGCCGCCTCCTCCAGGCAGGCCTGCAGGATCTTCTCCCAGTCGCGGAACGAGGTCGCGTCCCGTACCCCGAACGCCCCTTGCTCCACGGCCAGTTGGACACCGGCGCGCAGCAGCAGGTCGGTCTGGAGGCGCCAGGACCACACCAGGGTGATGTCGACCAGTCGCTGGAGGCCCGCCGATTCCAGGTACGGCATGACCGTGTCGGGCTGCGCGTTCATGACGGCGCGGGCCAGCGCTTCCTTGTCGGGGAAGTGGAAGTAGACGGCTCCGAGCGTCACTCCGGCCCGCTGCGCCACGGCCCGCATGGCGGTGCCCCGGTACCCGTGCTCCTCCAGCAATTCCGCCGCCGCGCGGAGGATCTGCTCCCGCGTTCTGACCGAGCGTTCCTGCTTCGGCTCCTGCATCGCGCCTCAACTTCCTCGACAAACAAAAAGAACACACGTTATGTTACGACCCTCGGTCCCCCCACCGCCAGCGGCCGAAACACAACGTGGCTTGTCAGCCGTTCCTGGAAGTGAATCGATGATCGACATCCAGCCTGCGCCTGTCCGTTCCACCTCGGCCCTCATCCCGAAGCAGCAGGTACGCCTACAGGCGTCGGCGGAGCTGCTCCAATTGCTGGTGCACAAGCGGGAGCCGGCGGAGGTGCTCCTGACCGGCTGGTACCGGTGCGGGAGCGACACCTTCACCGTCACCGCACGCTGGCCTGAATCGCACCCGTTCTACGAGTCGCGCGGCGGCGCCTTCGATCCGATGCTGTTCGCCGAGACCGTCAGACAGAGCACCCTGCTGATCTCGCACGCCGCGTACGACGTCCCGGTCGGACACCAGCTGATCTGGGACCACTTCACCTACGCGGTCGACCCGTCGGCCATGCGGGTCGGCAGCGGCCCGGCCGTCGTCGAACTCCGCGTCACCTGCTCGGACATCGTCCGGCGCAGCTCCCGCCTGGCCGCGGTCTCCATGGACTTCGTGGCGTTAGCCGACGGTGTCGAGATCGGCACCGCCCGCATGCGTTTCACCAGCAACCCGCCCGCCGTCTACAAGCGCCTGCGCTCCGGTCGCGCGGACCCCGTGGCCGCCATGGCGGCGGCCGGTCCCGCCGCTCCCGCGATACCGCCCGCCGTCGTGGCGCGCGAGCGTCAGACGGACGTGGTGCTGTCCGACAGCACCGACGCGGGCACCCCGGCGCGGTGGCTGCTGCGCAGCGACACCTCGCACCCGGTGCTCTTCGACCACGCCGTTGACCACGTGCCGGGCATGCTGCTGCTGGAGGCCGCCCGTCAGGCGGCGCTGGCCCGCACCTCCCCGACCGGTGCGATGCCCGCCGGGTGCGACTCGACGTTCTTCCAGTACGTGGAGTTCGACGCCCCGTGCTGGATCGCGGCGGAACCGACGCTGCCCGACGAGCGGGGTCGGCCCCGCGTCGAGGTCGTCGCCCTGCAGGCAGGGGCGGTCGCCTTCTCCTGCGTCGTGACCCTGGAGCGACAGGTCCGCGAGCCGGCGGTCGTGTAGCCGGTGCACAATGGCCGGCATGCGCGCTCCCATCGGCCCCTTCGAGCAGGCCCGCCCCGCCCCTGAGTGCCTCGACGAGCTGACCCGGCCGGTGGCCGACGCGATCCGTTCCTGGGCCGGCGGTGTTCCCGCGGACCGGATCGTCTACGTGGACACCGATCCCGCCATCGCGGACACCGCCGCCTTCGTCGAGCACTACGGGCGGGAGCTGCTCGGGCAGTCCGCGAACTGCGTGGTCGTCGCCGCCAAACGGGGTGGCGAGACCACGCTCGCGGCCTGCCTGGTCCCATCAGGCGCCCGCGCCGACGTCAACGGCGCGGTGCGCAGGCGGCTGGGCGCGCGCAAGGTGTCGTTCGCGGCGATGGAGAGCGCCGTGGAGCGCACCGGCATGGAGTACGGCGGCATCACCCCGATCGGTCTGCCGGCCGACTGGCCGCTGCTGGTGGACGCGGCCGTCGTCGACATGCCGTACGTACTGATCGGCAGCGGACGCCGCCGCGGCAAGCTCATCGCCCCCGGCGAACTCTTCGCCTCGCTCCCTGCGGCGGAAGTCGTCGAAGGCCTCGCCGGGTAGCGGTACGGCCCGGGTCACCAGGGCGTCATCGCGGGCGGGACGGTCCGCATGCCCCCGTCGTTGCTCTCGCCGTGCGGTGTCCGGGGGATCCGGCCGTGCAGGCGGTCGAGGTAGGTGTGGGCATCGGGGAGGGTCTCCCCGAGGATGCGCTGTTGGCGCGTGATGCGGGTGAAGTGGTCCTCGGCCGTCCGGAGGGCGTGGGGGTGGTGGGTGAGGGCGGGGGACGGGGTGCCCGTGTGGGGAGTGAGGGCGGTCAGGAGGGTCCGCAGGGGCGCCTCGTCGGGGGTGACGGAAAGGCCGGCCGCGTGGGCTTCCACGGTGGCGTGGAGGTCGTCGGTGAGGGGCAGGGCGCGCTGCGCCGTCCAGAACGGGGCGTCCGTGCGGGGTGAGGCCGCGTAGCGGAGTTGGGCGAGGTCGAGGGCGCGCCGGTAGTGGTCGGCGGCCGCCCGGTTGAAGCGGGCCGCCGGGGCTTCACGGTCGTCGGGGGACGGGAAGTCCCGGATCAGGCGGTCCAGGAGGTCGAGCGTGGCTCGCTGGTCGTCGGCCAGGGGGTCGGTGGACCAGGCGGCCCCGCCGAGGGCCACGCAGTTCTTGACCCAGGTGCGCCCGGTGTGGCCGACGCGTAGGGGGGCGTGGGTCGGCTCCACGCGGTCGCCGGGCAGGCCCAGTGCGCTCCGCAGGCTCCGGGCGGCCTCGTCGGGGGTGGTCAGCGTGCTCGCGTAGACGATGCCGGCGCCGTGGCGGCCGAGCAGGGGGCGGCGCCAGATCCAGCCGTGCGGGACGGCGGTCGCGGTGGTGTACGGCTCGACGCCGTGCAGGTCGCTGTCGTGCGGAAGCGTGAGGGACAGCGTGCTGTCGGCGAGGAGGCGGTCGGCCGCGCCGATGAAGGGTTCGCCGAGGATGCCGGCCAGGAGCAGGCTCTCGGAGCCGGTGCAGTCCAGGAAGAAGTCGGCCGTCAGGTCTCCCCGGGTGGTGTGGAGGGCCGTCAGCATGCCGTCCTCGTCGCGGTGAGCGCCGAGGAGTTCACCGGTCACCACGCGCACCCCGCAGGTCTCGATCGCCTTTCCGCGCAGGAAATCGGTCAGCATGACGGTGTCCGCGTGCCAGCCGTACGGAAATGCCGCTCGCCCGTCCAGCCAGCGCGGCGATTTGAGGGCGTCCATGAGCGGCGGCTCGCGGAAACAGGCGTGGTCGAAGGGGTCCACGGTTCGGCCGGCCCGGCGGCGGAGAAGCCAGAAATCGGAGAGGGGAAATCCCTCGCAGTCCGACGGCGCCCCGTCCTGGGGAATGTAGAAATGATGTTCGCCGACGCCCCAATTCATGTATTTCACGGCCACGTTGAAGGATGCCGCGCTCGCGCGCATCCACGTGCTCTCGGGGATGCCGAGACGGTCGAACAGGTCGCGCTGCAGGGTCGGCGCGAGGGCCGTGACCTGGGGTTCGGGGCGGTGCGGGGTTTCGAGGACCGTGACGCGGACCGTGCCCTGGCAGGCGGACGCCAGCCGGGCGGCGGCGATCCAGGCGGTGAGGGTACCGCCGGCAATCACCGCTTTCCTGATGCGGGTGGGTGCGGCCGCGGCCGCGTTCGTATCCATGGCCGCAGGGTCACGGCCACCTCTGTACGGGATGTATATGGCGGCTGTATCCGGGGGTCCAGATGAATTGAAGAACGCATATAGGGGGCGAGCCGAATCTGTTGGTGCGGGACCTGAACGGGCCCGACACCAATAGGAGGAATGATGTTCGAGCAGCCCGAGGTCCGGCACCCCCTGGAAGTTCTGACGGAGATCGAGCGCAGTGCGGCGGTGGATCAGGAACTCCTGCTGCGCGACAGTGCGACGCCCTGGGCCGACCTTCTCGCGGACTACGTCGACGCCTTGAACGACCTGGCCACGCAGGGCACCGCGGAGAACGGGTACATCGCCACCTACGGGCTGGACGAGGGACACGCCGGCGGCTGCGGCTGAGCACGCGGGGAAGCGGCCTGGTGGCGGGAGCCACCAGGCCGCTGGGGAACCGGGAACCGGGAACGTGGAACGGGAACGGGAACTCAGGCCGCCGTGAGGACGCGGGTCCGGGCGAACAGCCGCACCAGCGGCATCAGGCGGTAGCGCGGGACGAGATCGTCCTCGGTGGGCCGGGGTTCCAGGAGGCGGGCGTCGACCAGCCGGTCCAGGACGTCCTCGGCCTCTTGGAGCGGCAGGTCGAGGAGGGCGGCCGCGTCCGGGGGCGAGAGGAGGGGCGGGTCCGTGGCCGTGAGGGCGGCGAACGCCGTGGCGGTGGACGGGTCGAGGGCGTTCACGGCGTGCCGCAACCCGGTGGTGACGTCGAGGCTGCCGATGCGCAGTTCGCCCAGGCGCCGGTTCTCGGTCGCGAGGCGGGCGGCGAGGTGCGCGGGCGGGCGGTCCGGACGGTCGGCGAGCCGGGCCGCGGCGATGCGCAGGGCGAGCGGGAGGCGGTCGCAGTACTCGGCGATGCGGGCGACCGCTTCGGGATCGGCGGCCAGTCGCTCGGGGCCGGCGATCTGCGCGAGGAGGCGGGTCGCCTCGGCGGGGGTCATCGGGCCCAGCCGTACCAGGCGAGTGCCTTCCAGGGAGGCGAGGCCCGGCCGGATGCCGGTGACGAGGGTGCGGGTGGCGCCGCCGCCGGGCAGCAGGGGGCGCACCTGGGTGTCGTCGTCCGCGTTGTCGAGCACGATCAGGATGCGGCGGTCGGCGAGGAGGGTCCGGTAGAGCTGGGCGCGCTCGTCGAGGCCGTCGGGGAGCCGGTCCGGGGCGGTACCGAGGGCCTCCAGGAACCAGCCGAGGACCTGCCGGGGGCTGCGCGGCATGCCGTCGGGGGTACGGAGGTCGGCGTAGAGCTGGCCGTCGGGGAAGGTGGGGCGAAGTTGTTCGGCGGCCCGGAGGGCGAGGGCGGATTTCCCGGTGCCGGGTGCGCCGGTGATGGCCACATCCTGGTTGCCGTTCAGGGCGTCGAGGACCTCGCGGGTCTCGGCCTCCCGGCCCGTGAAGTCGCCGGGCGCGGCCGGCAGCAGGGCCGGGACCGGGCGGGCGGGGGCCGGTACGGCGGAAGCCGACACGGCAAGGGCCTCTGTGGCAAGGCCCGGAACGGCAGAAGCCGGTACGGCAAGGCCCGGTACGGCAAAGGCCTCTGCGGGAAGGCCCGGTACGGCGGAGGTCGGTACGGCGAAGGGCAGTGCGGCGGCGGGCCGTTCGGCGGGGTCCGGTGTGGCGGGGGGCGGGACCACGAGGGTGGTCGTCCCGCGCGCGGGGGCGGGCGGCGGGGCGAGGGTGTTGGTGAGGATCTGCCCGTGGAGGGCGCGCAGTTCGGGGCCCGGGTCGATGCCCAGTTCGTCGGCCAGGATGCGGCGGCCGTCCTCGTAGAGGGAGAGGGCGTCGGCCTGCCGGCCGCAGCGGAACAGGGCGGTCATCAACTGGCCGCGCAGGCGCTCCCGTACGGGGTGTCGGGTGACCTGCCGGGTGAGGCCCGGGACGAGCTCGTCGTGCCGGCCCAGGGCGAGGGCGGCCTCGGTGTGGTGCTCGGTCGCCGCCAGGTGCGCCTCGGCCATGCGGGGGCCTTCGGCGGCGGCGAGCTGCTCGGTGACGTCGCTGAGGGCGGGGCCGCTCCACAGGGCGAGCGCCTCGGCGAGGCGGCGTTCGGCGTCGGCGTGGCGACCCGCGAGGAGGTCGGCGCGACCGGTCTCGGAGAGTGAGCGGAAGCGGTCCCAGTCCAGGGCGCCGGAGGCGATGTCCATGCGGTATCCGGCGCCGCAGCGCTCCAGGCCGTGGCCCGGGCCGAGGCGGGTGCGCAGCCGCGAGACGTACGTGTAGAGCTGGTTGGTGCTGGTGGCGGGCGGCTCCCAGCCCCAGAGCAGAGTGGTCAGTCGCTCGTCGGTGATGACCTGTCCGTGGGCGAGGAGCAGCGCGGCGAGCGCGGTGCGCTGCTTGGAGCCGTCGAGGGCGACCGGACGGCCGTCAAGGCAGGCCGACACGGGCCCGAGGATCTTGAAGTCCATGGAGGTCCCCCACCGTTTCGCGAGCCCGCGTCTGCTCGCGGGACAACTCGCGTAAAACGCTATTGACCTGCGGTTTTCTCTCGCTCTCGGATCGATTTCAGTGCGACGAAAGGGTTTTGAAAGCGCACGAAAACGGGGGCTCCGTAGCGTTCATGGCGTACCGCAGGGCACCGGCCCACAGCGGACGACGAAGGTCCGGGAGGACACCATGAACCGCGTCATTCTCTCCGCTCGCAAGACCGCTCGGACCGCGACGGCCGCCCCGGTGGGCAAGATGGTGGCGACGGCGGCTCTGCTCCTCGCGGCCGTCGGAGGGTTCGCCGCGCAGCAGGGTGTGTCCCCATTCGACGACATCGCGGCGGCCGGCCCCACCCACGACGACCCGTGGGCGGTGCGTGCGGACGGCGTCCTCCGGGACGACCCGTGGGCCGTGCAGGCCGCCGGTCTCCACCGCGACGACCCGTGGACCGCGCAGGCCGCCGGCGTCCTCCGCGACGACCCGTGGGCCGTGCAGGCCGCCGACCTCCACCGCGACGACCCGTGGGCCGTGCAGGCCGCCGACCTCCACCGCGACGACCCGTGGACCGCGCAGGCCGCCGGCCTCCTGCGGGACGACCCGTGGAAGGCCTCCGCCCCGGTCGCCCAGACGGACGTCCTGTGGGTGTGAACCGGGTCCCCCGGGGGGCCGCCGTCAGGGTTGTGGCGCGAACAGCCCCTGCAAGTCGACCGGTTCGCCTTCCGCGAGCGCCACCAGGAGTTGCTCCACCCGCGCCCGCCAATCCCGTGCGCCGACCTCGGTGAAGAGGTCCGCCGCACTCTTGAACGTACTCGCGGCGCCGCTCCGGTCCGAGCGCAGCGCCTGCACGCTTCCGAGGACCACGGCCGCCCGCGCTCGGAGATAGACGTCCGACACCTGCTCCGCGGCCTGCAGGGCATCGCGTGCGACCGCCTCGGCCTCCTCGAGCTTCCCCTGGCGCCACAGCGCCTCCCCCAGAGCGCGCAGCACGTGCGCCTCGCCCCGGCGGTCACCACTGCCGAGCACCAGCTCCAGAGCGCGCCGGCCGGCCTCCTCGGCGCGCACCCCGTCGCCCTGGTGGATCAACGCGTTCGCGAGCCGGAGCGTGCTCTGTGCCTCGCTGCGCACCGACCCGAGTCCGCGGCTCCTGGCCACCGCCTCCGAGGACAGCACCAGGCTCGCCTGCGCATCCCCCCGTTCCAGTTCGATCTGCGCCAGCAGGCCCAGTACGTGGGCCTCGGCGTAGGGGTCACCGACGGCACGGAAGAGCTCCAGCGAGCGTCGCCCCCTCTCGACGGCCCGGGCAGGATCCCCGCGATCGCGTTCACACATCGCCAGGTTCCGGAGCACCAGGGCACGCCCCTCGTCCTGGCCCAGCTCCTCGAACAGGCTCAGGGCCAGCACGAGCCGCTCGTACGCGCTCGCGTGCTCGTACTGGATGATCTCCAGGGTGCCCAGCGAGTGCAGCATCGCCGCCTCGCCGAGCCTGTCACCGGTGCGGCGGACGGCGGCCAGTGCCGCCTCGCCGCACTCGCGCCAGTCCTCCAGGTAGTTGCGGTTCTGGAAGAGGGTGACGCTGGTCATCGCCAGGTCCCACGCATACGCCGACTCGTCCTCGCGGGCCGCCTGCTGCACCAGGCCCGTGATGGAGTAGCGCTCGGCCTCGAACCACTCCATGGGGTCCTCGACCAGGGAATCGACCAGGTGGGAGGGGAGCGTGCGCAGCGGCGCGGAGCCCTGTACGAGCGTGTAGTCGCCGCCGTAGAGTCTGCGGTGCGCCTCCTTGGCCAGCCCCAGCCACACCGCGCAGGCACGCCTCAGGGCGGCCCGCAGTTCCTCTTCTCCGTCCTCGGCAAGCGCGCATTCGCGAGCGAAGAGGCGGAGAAGGTCCTGGAACCGGTAGCGGACGTGTCCGACGCCGGCGCTGAGCGGTTCGAGCAGTTGGGCGTCGACGAGCTGCTCGATCAGGTCCTCGGCGTCGACCTGGTCGATGCCGAGGAGGGCGGCCCCGGCCCAGCCGGAGAACTCGGGCACGTTCAGCGAGCCGAGCAGCCGGAACATCCTGGCGGTGTCGGCCGGCAGGTCCCGATAGCTCAGCCGCAGGCCGGCCCGCACCCCGCGGGCGTCGAGGCTGAGTTCGTCGAGGCGGCGGTGCTGGTCCTCCAGCCGGGACACCAGGGTCCGGACGGTCCAGTGCGGTTTCGCGGCGAGCCGGGCGGCCGCGATGCGCAGCGCGAGCGGCAGCCGGTCGCAGAGCTCGCTGAGCCGGGCGGCGCCCGCGGGGTCGGCGGCGAAGCGGTCGTCGCCGGCCACCCGGGACAGCAGGACGATCGACTCGTCCTGTTCGAGGGAGGCCAGGTTCAGCGGTACGAAGGCGTAGTCGCCGGCGAGCCGGCTGCTCATGCTGTCGCGGCTGGTGACCAGCACGCAGCAGCCCGAGGTACCGGGCAGGAGGGGCCGTATCTGCTCGAAGGAGCGGGCGTTGTCGAGGACGATCAGGACCCGACGGTTGTCCAGGACGCTACGGAAGAGCGCGGTCCGTTCGACCTGGTCGGCGGGGATCTGTGGTCCGGGCACGCCGAGGGCGCGCAGGAACCGGTCGAGTACGGCGCTCGGTCTGCGGGGTTCTTCCTCCTCGTCGTAGCCGCGCAGGTCCGCGAAGAGCTGGCCGTCCGGGAAGCGCGCGGCGACCTGGTGGGACCAGTGGACGGCGAGCGCGGTCTTGCCGACGCCTCCGGTGCCGGTGATGGAGCCGACCGGCAGGGAGGAGCCGTCGAGCTGCTCCAGCAGCCGGTCGAGGGTGGCCAGTTCCTTGTGGCGTCCGGTGAAGGAGGCCGGGGCCGGCGGGAGGTGGGCGGGCACGGCGGTGGCGGGGTCCGGCTGGGCGGCGGCCGTGTCGGTGGGCAGGGCGAGTTTCGGGGAGTCGGCGAGCAGGTCCTCGTGCAGTTCCTGGACGGCCGGGCCGGGGTCGATGCCGAGTTCCTCGGCGAGCAGGCGCGCCCCGTCGCGGTAGGCCTCCAGGGCCTCGGCGCGCCGGCCGGCCCGGTAGTGGGCCAGCATCAGCTGGGCGAGGGCCTGCTCGCGCAGCGGGTTCGCGCGTACGAAGGCGGTGAGTTCGCCGATCAGTTCGCGGTGCTGGCCGAGGTCCAGGCGCAGGGCGGTGAGCTGCTCGTACACGGCGAGGCGGAGCTCGGTGAGGCGCTCGGCCTCCGCCTCGACGCGTTCGGCGGTGATGCCGGCGAGGGCGGGGCCGCGCCACATCGCGAGGGCTTCCTCGAAGTGGGCGCGGGCCTCCTCGGTGCGGCCCCGGCGGGCGGCTTCGCGGCCCTGGGCGGCACTCTCCTCGAACTCGACGGCGTCGATGCGGTGCTCGCCGGTGTGGAGCATGTAGCCGGGGTGGCTGGTGACGAGGAGGTCGTCGATGCCGACCGTGGTCTTGAGGGTCTTGCGCAGGCCCGAGAGGCAGATGGCGATCTGGTTGCGGGCGGTGGCGGGCGGGTTGCCGTGCCAGACGGCGTCGGCCAGTGTGTCGACGGAAACCACCCGGCCGGGCGCGAGCAGCAGCATGGACATGATGGTGCGTTGGCGGGCGCCCTGGAGGACGACCGGCCGCCCGTCGGCGCTGATGTCCAGTGGCCCCAGGATCCGGAACACCACCTGAAGCACGGCGCCCTCCTTACACGTCGACCGCGGTTGTGCCGGAACGACCGATTCGCCGCCCTTCACTCTGAGTTACAGGCCGTCGGACGGCCCCGCAACGCGGACGGCAGCAAGCTGCCAGAAGGGCGGCTGATCAGGCACGGGCCGCCCAGGAGGTCGGCGGGAGGATGTCGCTGTGGTCCCATCGCGCGGCCGGTCCGGTCTCGGCGGGCGCGGCCGGTCCTGCGGTGCCCGCGGTGGGGCGGGTCGCCGCCAGGGCGGCCACGAGGGCGGCGACGGCGGCCAGTTCCTCGGGGGTGGGGCTACCGTTGATGATCTTGAACAGGGTCGGTGCCAGCGCCCCTTCGAGAGCGGGTACGGACGGGCCGGACATGGGCTCACTCCTCACATCGGGGGATTGCCGTGCTTGCGGGCGGGTGTCGCGGCGTGCTTGGTGCGGAGCATGGCGAGCGAGGCGATGAGGACGGACCGGGTGTCGGCGGGGTCGATGACGTCGTCGACGAGGCCGCGCTCGGCCGCGTAGTAGGGGTGCATGAGCTCCGTCTTGTACTCCTTGACGAGCTGGCGACGGGTGGCTTCCGGGTCCTGTGCCTGGGCGATCTGGCGGCGGAAGACCACGTTGGCGGCGCCCTCGGCGCCCATCACCGCGATCTCGTTGGCCGGCCAGGCGTAGGTGAGGTCGGCGCCGATGGACTGGGAGTCCATGACGATGTACGCGCCGCCGTAGGCCTTGCGCAGGATCAGCGAGATCCGCGGGACGGTGGCGTTGCAGTAGGCGTAGAGCAGCTTGGCGCCGTGGCGGATGATGCCGCCGTGCTCCTGGTCGACGCCCGGCAGGAAGCCGGGTACGTCGACCAGCGTCACCAGCGGGATGGAGAAGGCGTCGCAGAGCTGGACGAAGCGCGCGGCCTTCTCCGAGGCGTGGATGTCGAGGACGCCGGCCAGGGACTGCGGCTGACTGGCGACGATGCCGACGACCTGGCCGCCGAGCCGGGCGAGGGTGGTGATGACGCTGGTGGCCCAGCGCTCGTGGACCTCCATGTGCTCGCCGTCGTCGACGATCTCGGCGATGACCTCGCGCATGTCGTACGGGCGATTGCCGTCGAGCGGGACCAGATCGAGCAGCCGGTCGCAGGCACGGTCGTCCGGGTCGGCGCAGGGGACGCTCGGCGGGGTGGCGCGGTTGTTGGAGGGCAGCATCGAGATGAGGTAGCGGACCTCGGAGATGCAGGTCTCCTCGTCGTCGTACGCGAAGTGCGCGACGCCGCTGGTCTCGGCGTGGACGTCGGCGCCGCCGAGGCCGTTCTGGGTGATCTCCTCGCCGGTCACCGCGCGGACCACGTCCGGTCCGGTGATGAACATCTGCGAGGTGCCGCGCACCATGAACACGAAGTCCGTCAGGGCCGGCGAGTACGCGGCGCCGCCGGCGCACGGGCCCAGCATCACCGAGATCTGCGGGATGACGCCCGAGGCCTTCGTGTTGCGCTGGAAGATGCCGCCGTAGCCGGCGAGCGCGGAGACACCCTCCTGGATGCGTGCACCCGCACCGTCGTTGAGCGACACGATCGGAGCGCCCGCCGCGATCGCCATGTCCATGATCTTGTGGATCTTCGTCGCGTGCGCCTCGCCGAGCGCACCACCGAAGATGCGGAAGTCGTGCGCGTAGACGAAGACGGTCCGGCCCTCCACCGTGCCCCAGCCGGTGATCACGCCGTCCGTGTAGGGCTTCTTGGTCTCCAGGCCGAAGCCGGTCGCCCGGTGCCGGCGCAGTTGCTCGACCTCCCTGAAGGAGCCCTCGTCGAGCAGCAGCGCGATGCGCTCGCGCGCCGTCAGCTTGCCCTTGGCGTGCTGCGCCTCGGTGGCGGCGGCGACGCCGGTCAGGACGTCCTGGCGGATGCGGACGAGTTCGACGACCCGTTCGGCCATGGTCATGGGGGCTCCCTTGCCGGTCTCGGCCGGCTCAGCTGGTACGGAGTGCGACGTAGTCGCAGAGTGCGAGCAGTGCCCGGCGGGCCGGCAGCGGGGGCAGCCCGCCGAGGGCGGCCCTCGCCCGGTCGAGGCGACGGTGCATCACGGCCTCGGTCTCGGTGAGCGCGGACGAGTGCCCGAAGAGTTCCAGGGCGCGCGGCACGGCGGCGGCCGGGACGGGTCCCGCGGCCAACAGGTCCCGCAGTTCGGCGTCGGCGGGGTCGCCGCTCTCGCGGGCGAGCAGCACGGGCAGGCTCTGGACGCCGGCCAGCAGGTCCTTGCCGCGTTCCTTGCCGGTGAGTTCGGCCGGGGACCGGAGGTCGAGGAGGTCGTCGGCTATCTGGAAGGCGACCCCGAGCTGTTCGCCGCACTCGGTGAGCGCGGCCGCGGCGGTCGCGGACGCGCCGGCCTGTACGGCGCCGATCCCGAGGGACATAGCGAGCAGGGCCGCCGTCTTGCCCGCCGCGACGTGGAAGTAGTGGGTGACCGGGTCCTCGTCGGGCCTGGGGCCGGTGAGTTCGCGCAGCTGGCCGGCGACCAGGCGGCCCGCGGCCTGTGCGTTGAGGTGCACGGCGGCGGAGCCGAGTTCGGCGGCGAGTTGGGCGGCCCGGGCGAGCAGCCAGTCCCCGCCGAGTACGGCGGCCCGCTCGCCCCAGCGGGCGTGGACGCTGGGGACGCCGTGCCGGGTGGTGGCACCGTCCATCACGTCGTCGTGGTAGAGCGAGGCGATGTGGACGAGTTCCGCGATGGCCGCCGCCTGGGTGACGCCGTGCGCCCACGGGTCGCCGAATTCGGCGCCGAGGAGGACGAGGAGGGGGCGCAGGCGCTTTCCGCCGGCGTCGGCGAGGTGTCCGGTGAGGGCTGCCACACGCGGGTCGAGGGCGTCGTGCGCGCTGGTCTGGAGCCACTTCTCGGCACGGTCCAGGGCTTCCCGTATTCGGGTCTCGAACTCCGGGTCATCCAGGGCGAGTTGACTCAACAGGCGGGTGGTGGGGAAATCCGGCGCAACGGAACTCCCCGCCCCGTACTTTCGTCCAGCACCCATGAGGAAACCTCTCTGTTCCGAGACGGCGTCGAACACGTGATCTCAGGTATTGGTTCGATAGCTTTCAACCCGGGGGAACGAACCGGCAACAGCCCTGACATGAAGGTGCCACTAGGGCCTCGGCACACCGGATGAACAGGGGGTTGTCAGCTTCCTGCCAAACTTGCGCCGGCCGGGGACCTGCCGAATTTTCGACACCTACGCTCCCTCACGGAAACTCCGAGGAAAGGCCAGGAATTGCGTAATCGATTCACACTCGCCGCTGTACTCGCCGTCGCCGCACTGGCTCTGACGGCCGTTCCGGCCGGCGCAGCCGGAAATCCGGCGACGGGCGGGCCGGCCGGGAAGTCCTGCGGCGAGATACGCCTGTCCGGCTCGCTTCCCGCGCCGCCGGCCGGGACGGCCGTACAGCAGACGGTGACGATCGGCCCCGACTGCACGCCCCGGTTCGGGGAGGTACGTCTGGTGCCGGCAGCCTCCCCGACCGAGGCGAAGGCGGCCTCTGCGACCGTCTCCGCCACCGCCGCTCCCGCCCTCGCGGCGGGCACGGTGCACCGGCTGAAGAGCTGGAACGAGATGTTCGACTGCTGCAACATCCGGATGACCGGCGTCTACTCGACCTCGGAGTGGACCACCGACAGCGGTCGCATCTCCACGGCCGCCACCACCGTGACGCAGGGCTGGAACCGCGAACCGTGGAACGCCGGCTGGTCGCTGGCGTCCGCGACGAAGAGCACCGACTGCCTCACCGACTGCGGCGCCTCGCGCACCCAGGCCCACGCCGACTTCACGTACAAGGGAATCTTCGACCTCTCCGGCAAGACGTACGCGAACTCCCACCACTCGTATGTGGACCTGAACGCGGACGGAACGGCCACCTGCCGATTCGACGTCCAGTTGCGTAATTCCTTCATCGGCTGGAACTGGCAGCGCGGCTGTTCCTGACCAAAACGACGCGGGCGGGGGCGCTGACAGCAACCGGACATCTCCGGTATTGGCTCCGCCCCCGCTGCCTAGGCTCTCCGGGACATACTCGCGTCTCGCACTTGTGAAGGAGTCTCATGTTCGGACGGATCGGACGTGTCGTCGTCCTCCGGCCCTGGGTGACCATCTCGCTCTGGTTGATAGCCGCGGTGGCTCTGGGCGTCTTCGCACCCCAGCTCAAGGCCACCAGCGACCAGGCCGACTTCCTGCCCTCCCACTACGAGTCGGTTCAGGCGGCGAAGGCACAGGAGCGCGCGTTCCCCCAGCATGAGCTGCCGGCGGCCATCGCGGTGTTCCAGCGGACCGACGGGGGCAAGCTGACCGACGCCGACACGGCGGCGGTCGCCAAGGTCTCCGCGGAGCTCGAGAACCTGCGACTGGAGCACATCAAGCGGGTGGAGACGAACCCGCAGGCGATCTCCCCCAACGGTGCGATCGCCCTGGCCAATGTGGTGGCCGACGTCAAGGACCCCTACGACCCGGCGCTGTCGGAGTCGGTCAAGAAACTGCGGGCCGAGGCCAAGTCGCTGCTGTCCGGTACGGACCTCCGGCTCGGGCTCACCGGTCAGGCGGCCAGCGCGCTGGACGCCAAGGAGTCGTCCGGGGACACCGACGCCATGATCATGTCGGCCACGCTGCTGCTGATCGTGGTCCTGCTGCTGATCATCTTCCGCAGCCCGCTGATCGCCGTACTGCCGGTGCTGATCATCGGCATGGCCTTCGCGGTGGCCACCGGTCTGATCGCCACCGCCTCCGAGCTCGGCGGCCTGAAGTCCGACGCCTCCATCTCCGCGATCCTGATCGTGGTCCTCTTCGGCGTCGGCACCGACTACATCCTCTTCCTGCTCTTCCGGTACCGGGAGCAGCTGCGCGGCGGGCAGGACCCCAAGCACGCCATGATCAGCGCGGTCGCGCTGGTGGGCGAGACCATCGCCTCCGCGGCCGGCGCCGTCATCGTGGCGTTCCTCGCGCTGCTGCTGTCCACCATGGGCATGCTGCGTTCCATGGGGCCCGCGCTCGCCATCTCGGTGGCGGTGGCGCTGCTCGCCGGACTCACCCTGGTGCCCGCGGTCTTCTCGCTGCTCGGCGCCAAGGCGTTCTGGCCGTCAAAGGCCTGGCGCAAGGAGCCCAAGAACGCCCTGGCCGGCCGGATCGGCAACCTGACCGCGAAGCGTCCGGCGGGCGTCGCGGCGCTCACCTCCGGGCTGCTCGCCGTGCTCGCGATCGGGGTGCTGAGCTTCCACGCGGAGTTCGACAGCGAGAGCTCGCTGCCGCAGAACCTGGAGTCGGTGCAGGCCATGAAGGACCTGCAGCGCGGGTTCTCGGCCGGACAGACCGATCCCACCTCGGTCTTCCTGGAGAAGAAGGACGGATCCGCCCTCGACCCGGCCCAGCTGGAGGCGTTCGGCGCCGCGCTGAAGAAGGTCGACGGGGTCGGCGAGGTCTCCCCCGCCGTCCCCGGCGCGAACGGCGGCATCGCGCAGTACAGCGTGGTGCTCACGCACCGGCCCACCGAGGACAAGGCACTGGCCCTGGTCGACGGGCCGCTGCGGGACGCCGCGCACCGGGCCGCCCCCGAGGGCACCCGGGCGCTGGTCGGCGGCACCACCGCGGTGCTCGCGGACATCCGTACGGCGGTCAACCACGACTACAAGGTGGTCTTCCCGGCCGCCGGACTCGCCATCATGATCATCCTGGGGCTGCTGCTGCGCAGTGTGGTCGCCCCGCTGTACCTGATGATCTCGGTCGCCCTCGGATTCGGTGCGACGCTCGGCGCCACGGTGTGGCTGTTCCAGAACGGGGCGGGCAAGAACGGCCTGCTGTTCACGCTCCCCGTGATCGTGTACCTCTTCGTGGTCGCGATCGGCACCGACTACAACATCCTGATGGTGGCCCGGCTGCGGGAGGAGATCGGGCGGGGCCACAGTCCGCGCGAGGCGGTCCGCCGGGCGGTCACCGCGTCCACTCCGACCATCGCCGCGGCGGCGGTCATCCTGGCCGGCACGTTCGGCGTGCTGATGCTCGCCAAGAACTCCATGCTCCAGCAGATGGGCTTCGCCGTCGCGTTCGGCATCCTGCTGTCCGCCTTCGTGATGGCCGTGCTCCTCGTCCCGACCCTGACCACCCTGCTGGGTCACCGTGCCTGGTGGCCCGGGCACCGGTCCACGCATCCCGAACCGGCCGCCGCGCCGGGCGGGGCGGCCGTACCGGCCCGATCCCCCGCCGACGACCGGACACTCGTATAACCCGCGCAATCCGTGCGAGAGGAGGGCGCCGTTCGGACCCCGCCGCTGACAGGCGGCGGGGTCCGGACGGCGCACAGCCATGGAGTTGACCCTTTTCCTTTTCGTCGCCGCCCTCTCCCTCTTCCTGACCGTCGCGGCGCTGTCCGTCGGCGCCCGGCGGCTGCTGGGTCTGCGGATCGGCAAGGTCCGGGCCGCGCTGACCGGCCTGGTGGGCATGGGGGCCAGCGCACTGATCGGTGCCGCGATGGGCGAAGCCCGTCGCGGCGCCCTCATTTCGGTGCAGTTGGGTCTGACGGTGCTGGCCGCGGTGGGGTTCCTCGCCCTGTCCGAGGTACTGGTGCCGTCGGGCTCGCTGGCCGGGGTGGTGCGCTGGCCGCAGGCGATCCGCCGCCGGGTGGCCCGGACCCGCAGGTACGGGCAGCTGAGCCGGATCGCGATGCGCCACGGCCTGGGCGGTGCGCTGCGCGGCCGGGGCCGGGGCGGTCCCGACGCCGCCGTCGAGCGCACCCGGCTGGCTGCCAGTGTCCGGATGGCGCTGGAGGAGGCGGGCGCCACCTTCGTCAAACTCGGGCAGGTCCTCTCCACCCGGTACGACCTGCTGCCGGGGGAGTTCGTGGAGGAGCTGACCAAGCTCCAGCACCAGGTGGCGGCCGACTCCTGGGAGGAGGTGGAGCGGGTGCTCACCGAGGAACTCGGCAAGGAACCCGCCGCCTTCTTCGCCGAGTTCGACCACGTGCCGCTCGCCGCGGGGTCCATCGCCCAGGTGCACCGGGCTCGGCTGGCCACCGGTGAGGAGGTGGTGGTCAAGGTGCAGCGGCCGGGGGCCCGGCCGGTGGTGGACCGCGACCTGGACATCCTGTTCCGGATGAGCCGCAAGATGGAGGAGCACACCTCGTGGGGCCGGGACTTCGGCGCCATGGATCTCGCGGAGGGGTTCGCGAACTCCCTCAACGAGGAGCTCGACTTCCGGATCGAGGCCCGGAACATGGCGACCATCCGGGCCGCGGGCAACCGCGAGGACATGGTGTCCAAGGTCAGGATGCCCGCGGTGTTCGAGGAACTGTGCAGCAGGCGGGTGCTGGTCCTGGAGTGCCTGTCCGGTGTTCCGCTGAACGCGGCGGCCGGGACCGTCATCGAGGAGCGCGGCCTGGACCGCACCGAGCTGGCCCGGCAGCTGCTGGAGTGCGTGCTGGAGCAGATCATGATCGGCGGTGTGTTCCACGCGGATCCGCACCCCGGCAACATCATGCTGCTCGACGACGGCAGCCTCGGCCTGATCGACTTCGGCTCGGTCGGCCGGATCGACCGGGTGCTGCGGGCGGCCCTGCGCAACCTGCTGCTCGCCATCCACCGCAGCGACCCGGTGGCGCTCTCCGACGCGCTGCTGGAACTCGTCGACCGACGCGAGGAGATCGACGAGATCCGGCTGGAACGGGCGCTGGGCCGCTTCATGGCCCGCCACCTCACACCGGGGGTGCGTCCCGACCGCGAGATGTTCGCCGACCTGTTCCTCCTGGTGGCCCGGCACGGGCTGACCGTGCCGCCGGAGATCGCGGCCACCTTCCGCGCCCTGGCCACGCTGGAGGGGGCGATGGAGCAGTTGGTTCCGGGCTTCGACATCGTGGCGCAGGCCCGCTCCTTCGCCGCGGCGCAGCTGGAGCGCAAGCTGAGCCCCGGCTCGATCGGACAGGTGCTCTCGGAGGAGGCGCTGGCGCTCGCCCCGATGCTGCGCCGGCTGCCGCGCCGGGTGGAGCGGATCACCAACGCGCTGGAGCACGGCAGGCTCGGGGTGCAGGTCAGGCTGCTCGCCGACGAACGGGACCGGCGGTTCGTGCGCTCGCTGGTCCACGACGTACTGCTCGCGTTCCTGGGCGGGGTCACCGGCCTGATCGGGGTGCTGCTGCTCGGTACGGACCACGGCCCGGCGCTGAACCACTCCCTGACGCTGTTCCAGTTGATCGGCTACAACCTGATGGTGGTCAGCTGCGTCCTGGTGATCCGGGTGGTGTTCGGCATCTTCAAGGCCCAGCGCCGGCCCCCCGGCCGCTGACCGGCCGGGGGAACCGCCTCGAGGTGGGACGGGCCCACGGCACGTTCAGGCCCCTCGGAAGGCCACCGGCAGGCTGCTGTAGCCGTAGAGGAAGTTGGAGTACACGCGCCTGGCCTCGCCCTTCGGCTCGATGGCGCCGACCATGTCGCGCATCGCCGCGAGGAGCGCCTTCAGCTCCTCGCGGCCGAGGAAGGCACCCAGGCAGAAGTGCGGGCCGAAGCCGAAGGTGACGTGCTTGTTGGGGGTCCGGGCGAGGTCGTAGGAGCGCGGGTCCGCGAAGACGTCCCCGTCGAAGTTGGCGGAGGTGTTCCACAGGGTGACGATGTCGCCGGCCGGGATCGTCCGGCCGGCGATCTCCACGTCGACCAGCGCCCGGCGGCCGAAGTGCATGGCGGGGGTGGTCCAGCGCAGCACTTCCTCGGTGGCGCTGTCCACCGTCACCTCGCCCGCCTTGAACGCCCGCCACTGCTCGGGGTGTTCGATGAAGCCGAGGACGGCGCCGATGGACGCCATCCGGCTGGACTCGTCGCCGCCGATGATGAGGCTGTAGCAGTTGAAGATGATCTCTTCCTCGGTGAGCGGCCTCCCCTCGATCTCGCCCGTGGCGAGCGCGCTGATGACATCGTCGCCGGGGTTCTTGCGGCGGCTGCGGGCGAGGTCGGAGAAGTAGAGCAGGATCTCGTTGCGCGCGAGCCAGGCCTCGTCGGCGGTCCCCTCGCTGCTGTCGGCGCTGAGCACCTGCTTGTTCCAGTCGAGCAGCGCCTGACGGTCCTGCGGGGGCACGGCCATCAGGTCGCAGATGGTGCCCATGGGGATGTGCTCGGCCATCGCCTCCGCGTAGTCGAAGCCGTCCCGGTCCAGGACCTGGGAGAGCAGGTCCCGGGTGCGGCCCCGCACCTGTTCCACCACGTGGCCCAGTGCCCGCGGGGAGAAGGACTTCAGCATCAGGTTGCGGATGGCGCGGTGGCGGGCGCCGTCGCTGACCGCGAGCATCTTGCCCGCGGCCGAGTCGCCGCCCTGGAGCAGGGTGGAGAGCACGTTGCCGCGCTCGGAGGTGAACCGGCTGGAGTCCTTGTAGACCGCCATCACGTCTTCGTACCGGGTGAGGGCCCAGAAGCCGGGCAGGCCGCCGGTCGCCCGGTGGTGGTGCACGGGCCGCTCGGTGCGGAACCGCTGCCACAGGTCGTGCAGTTCGGCGGGGTCGCCGGTGACGAAGGTCCGGGGGTCGGTGAGGTCCACGGCGTCCAGGTCGGTGGGCAGCGCGTGGGCGGTCTCGGTCGTTGTCGTCATGTCCGCTCTCAGTCGGTTCTGGGAGTTCCGGGAGTGTGGCCGGCCGGGGACTGCGCGCGGCGGCGGATGCCGTGCAGCCATTCGCGGCGGATGAGCCCGCTGGGCAGGCGGATGACCATCCAGTAGCGGGCGAAGGTGCGGCGCGTGGCGTCGTCCGTGCTCAGGACGCGCGTCTCCGTGGTCAGCCGGCCCTTGTCGTAGTGGAAGTTGAAGGCCACCTTGTAGTGGCCGGGGCGGTCGAAGGCGGCGAAGGCGTCCCCGGCCGGATCGGGCAGGGCCGCCGGGCCCTTGGGGTCGCGGGTGGCGACCACCGCGCCGACCACCAGCTCGTGGGGCCCGCGGTGCAGTTCGGTGAAGCCGCCGTCGGTCATGGATCCGAGGAAGGGCTCTTCGGCCTTGTCACGCTTGGTGCCGAGGGAACCGACCACCATCAGTGTGTGGAAGAGGGGCAGGTCCCGCCAGCGGGTCTCGTCCACCGCCCTCAGCACCTGCCCGGGCGGGAGGTCCACCGCGAGCGAGTGGCGCTCGCGGTGGTCCCACTCCGGCAGCAGCCGACCGAGTGCCGTCTGCTCCGTCCGCTCCATGTCAGGCCTCCTGGTCCACGGGCCGGCGGGTACGTCGCTGGAAGGCCACGGCCAGGACGGTGAACAGCAGGCCGCCGAGCATCCAGTACGGCTCGTAGATCAGGACGCTGAACCGGTCCATGCCCTCCAGCGGTCCCTCGCGCCGCCCGGCGAGGAAGATCGCGAGGTCGACCATGGCGGGCAGGGCGTGAAAGACCATCAGCAGGGCGCATCCCCATGCCCCGCACAACACCAGCCGGCGCGGGAAGAACAGGCCCCAACGCTGTACGAGCGCGAGCGCGAGGGCGGCGCCGCCGAGGTTCATGGGGATGGCGATCAGGTCGATGATGAACAGTGGCGTGTTGTCGACCAGCGACTCGCCCGGCGGCAGACCGTAGGTGCCGCCGAGGGCCCAGTAGGCGTGGAAGCCCGCGAAGACGACCATCCACACGCATGCGGCACTGCCCGTCGCTCTCTGCCAGGCCGTGGCGGCCGCGAAGCGGTCCGCGCGCGTCGCTAAGCGGCTGGTGGTACGGCCGGCGTCGACCGGTTCAGTGCGCATGAAGATCCCATCGGATTGGAGGTGTCAGGCGGAGGGTTCCGAGCCGTAACCCATTGGGCAGCCGTAGACGACATCGCCGTCCGGGTGTGCCGCGGCTTCATCGGCGGGCGCGGCGTGGACCTGGCTGCGGGCGTCGTGGAGCTCGGGGAAGAACCATTTGTCCAGCGTAGTCCGCAGGAAGTCCGAGCCGGCGCTGCCGCCGCTGCCCGGGCGGGCACCGAGCGCACGGACCACAAGCATCCAGTGCTGGTAGCGCCACTGGTGGAACAGGGCGTCGTACTCCAGGAGGTCCTCGGCGGTGTCGCGCAGTTCCTCGTCGGGCGAGCCGGGTGCGAACAGCTTCTCCGCGGAGAGCCCGCGACGCTGGAGCACCTCCGCGAAGACGTCGTTCAGAGTGGGCTCGTGGAAGCGGCGCAGCAGCCGGTCGCGCTCGGCGAGCGTGGCGCCCGGCAGGTTCAGGTAACGGCGGTCACGCAGCCCGGAGATCATCTCCAGCTCGCGGAACTGCACGGACTGGAAGCCGCTGGACTCCCCCAGCGCGCCGCGGAACTCGTTGAACCCGGCCGGGGTCATGGTGGCGAGCACGTCGAGGTGGCCGAGCCACAGCGAGGTCATCCGGGTCAGCCGGCGCAGGCCCCAGCGGGCCTGCCCGAACTGCTCCCGGTCCAGGCAGGTGCGCACCTGCTCCAACTCGTGCAGGGCGCAGGAGAACCACAGCTCGATGGCCTGGTGGGTGACGATGAAGAGCATCTCGTCGTGCGCGTCGGTGCGTGGTCGCTGGAGCTCCAGCAGGCCCGGCACCTCCAGGTAGGTGCCGTAGGACAGGGGCTCGGCGGGGCCGGGTGCGGCAGCGCGTGTGACGGGCTCGGCAAGGGTGTCGGTCATGGCGTGGGTTTCCCCTCGTGTGCGTCGCTCAACGGGCGACGGCGGTGCGGTACTTGCGGATGGCCAGGGGCGCGGTGATCGCGAGGATCAGCGCCATCCAGGCCAGGCTGAGCGCGATGGGATGGTCGGTGGGGAAGGAGTGGCCGACGGTCGCGGCCGGGTTGCCCCACAGCTCGCGGCAGGCGCCGACGACCGAGCTCAGGGGGTTCCACTCGGCCGCCACCCGAAGCCAGTCGGGCAGGCCGGTGAGCGGGATGAAGGCGTTGGACAGGAACATCACCGGCATCAGGAGCAGCGAGGGCACGGAGGAGGCCGTCGCGGGATCGCCCGCGGAGAGGCCGATCAGCGCGCCCAGCCAGGCCACCGTGAACCCGAAGAGCAGCAGGATTCCGAAGCCGGCGGCGACACCGAGGACGCTGCCGTGCGTGCGCCATCCGATGGCGAGGCCCACCGCGGCCATCGCCGCGCAGCTGACCGCGCGCAGCGCGGTGTCGCCGACGGTGCGACCGATGAGCACGGCCGCACCCGACATGGGCAGCGAGCGGAAGCGGTCCACCAGCCCGTTGCGGAGGTCCTCGACGGCGCCGACCGAGGTGTCGGGTACGGCGGTCAGGACGCCCTGGGTGAAGATGCCGGCCATGATGAACTCGGCGTAGCCGCCGTTCGGGACGTCGATCACGCTCCCGAACAGCACGCCGAAGAGCAGTACGAAGACCATGGGCAGCAGGACCGCGTTGACCAGTCGGCCCGGTGCCCGGCGCAGGTGCCGCAGATGCCGCTCGACGCAGATCACGGCGTCGGTCAGGGCGGCGGTCAGGCCGTCGCCCCGGGTCGCTCCCACCACCGCGCTCATGCCGCGCTCCGTTCTTCGATCCGTCCGTCGGTGTGGTCCCCGGCGAGGTCCTCGGCGAGGTCCTCGGCGTGCTCGCCGGCCGGGGTGCCGGAGTCGTTCCGGCCGGGGTCGCCGGCCGGTGTCCGGCCGGGGTGGCCGGTGAGGCTGAGGAAGACGTCGTCGAGGGAGGGCCGGCGGACCGCGAACTCGGTCACCGCCACCCCGCTCGCCCGCAGTGCCACCGCCGCGTCGGCGATGTCGTCCAGGCCGGCGGTGAGCTGCACGCGCAGCAGGCCGTCGGTGTCGTCGGCGAGCGGCACCGCGCCGAGGGCGCGGCTGAGCGCCGCGGCCGCGGTGGCCCGCTGCGCCGGATCGGCCAGTCCCACCTCCAGCCGTTCGCCGCCCACGGTCCGCTTGAGCTCGTCCGAGGTGCCTTCGGCGATGACCCTGCCGGAGTCGACCACCACGATCCGGTCGGCCAGTTGGTCGGCCTCCTCCAGGTACTGGGTGGTCAGCAGCACCGTGACGCCCGCGGCGACCTGCTCGCGGATCATCGCCCACAGGTCGAGCCGGCTGGCCGGGTCGAGCCCGGTGGTCGGTTCGTCGAGGAACAGCACGGACGGTTCGGCGACCAGACTGACGGCGAGGTCCAGCCGGCGGCGCATTCCGCCGGAGTACGTCCCGGCCTGCTTGTCCGCCGCCTCGGTCAGCCGGAACCGCTCCAGCAGTTCGGCGGCCCGCTCCTTGGCCCGGCCTCGGGTGAGCCGCTGGAGCATGCCCACCATGCGCAGGTTCTCGGAGCCGGTGAGCTGCTCGTCGACGGCCGCGTACTGTCCGGTGAGCCCGATGGCCCGCTGGACCTCCTTGCGTTGGCGGACCACGTCGTACCCGGCCACCTTGGCGCTGCCCTCGTCCGGTTCGAGGAGGGTCGCCAGGATGCGGACGGTCGTCGTCTTGCCCGCGCCGTTCGGTCCCAGTACTCCGAGCACGGATCCGGTGGGAACGGCGAGGTCGACGCCTCGCAGCGCCTCGTGGGCGCCGTACCGCTTGCGGAGTCCCTCCGCCTGGATTGCCAGCTCCACTGTCAGCTCCTCATTCCCCGCGGATCCGGTCCGCGAGCAGTCGCCCGATCTCGGCGATCGGTGCGGGCAAAGTCATCTCGTCATGGGCGCAGGCCAGTTCGTGGACCTCGATCCGCCCGGACACGTACGGCTCCCACGAGGCGACCGACGGCGCGTTCTCGTCCCGGCCCTCGGTGGCGAAGAAGTACTGGACGTCGCCCCGGAAGCGGCCGAGCTCCGCGGTGTGCGCGAGGAGCCGGTTGTTGTTGGCCGCGACCCGTTCGACGGCCGCGAGGTGTCGTTCCTCCAGGCCGCCGAAGGCACCGGCGGCGTCCTGGCCGCCCTCGGCGCCGGCCAGTGCTCCGGCGAGCTCGCGGCGGAACTCCTCGGTGGTGATGTCGGCCTGCGTGGTGCCGGCGGCGTACGCGTCGAGCAGGGAGAGCAGGGCGACCTCCTCACCCTCCTGCTGGAGCCGGGTGGCGATCTGGTGGGCCACCACACCGCCGAAGGACCAGCCGAGCAGGTGGTACGGGCCGGCCGGCTGGACGGCCCGGATCCGTGCCGCGTAGTCCTGCGCCATCTCCGCCAGCGTGGCCGGGAGTTCGGCCTCGCCGGTCAGACCGCGCGCCTGGAGGGCGTAGACCGGCCGGTCCTCCTCCAGGGCCGGGACGAGCCCGGAGTAGGACCAGCCGATGCCCAGGCCCGGGTGGACGCAGAACAGCGGCGGCAGCGAGCCGTGCGGGCGCAGCGGCAGCAGGACGTCCAGCGCGTCGTCCAGGGTGTCGGTGCCGAGCCGCTCGGCGAGCTGGGCGACGGTGGGCGCCTCGAACATGGTGCGGATGGTGAGCTCGGCGCCGAGGGTGTCCCGGATCCGGCCGGCCAGCCGCATGATCAGCAGCGAGTGGCCGCCCAGGTGGAAGAAGTTGTCGTCGATGCCCACCCGGGGCAGTGCGAGCACCTCGGCGAAGAGCGCGCACAGCTGCTCTTCCCGCGGGGTGCGCGGGGCACGGTCGGTGACGGCGGCACCGAGGTCGGGCACGGGCAGCGCCTTGCGGTCGAGTTTGCCGTTGGCGGTCACCGGGAGGGTGTCGAGGACGACGAACGCGGCCGGGACCATGTGCGCGGGCAGCAGCCCGGCCACGTGCTCCCGCAGTTCGTCCGCGATCGGCGCGGCGCCGGATTCCGCGACCACGTACGCGACCAGGGTCTTGTCCCCGGGCCGGTCCTCGCGGGCCAGTACGGCGGCGCTCGCCACGGAGTCGTGGCCGGTCAGGCTCGCCTCGATCTCGCCGAGTTCGACGCGGAAGCCGCGGATCTTCACCTGGTCGTCGGTCCGGCCGAGGTACTGGAGCACCCCGTCCGGGGTCCAGCGCGCCAGGTCGCCGGTGCGGTACATCCGCGAACCGGCCGGGCCGTACGGGTCGGCGGTGAACCGCTCGGCGGTCAGGGCCGCGCGGCCCAGGTAGCCGCGCGCCAGCTGGCGGCCCGCGAGGTAGAGCTCACCCGGGACTCCGGGCGCCACCGGACGCAGGGCGGCGTCCAGGACGTAGGTGCGGGTGTTCCACACCGGGCGGCCGATCGGCACCGGGCCGGGTGCGGCGCCGCACTCCCACGCCGTGACGTCGACGGACGCCTCGGTGGGGCCGTACAGGTTGTGCAGGCCGACCTGCGGCAGCAGCGACAGGAACTGCTTCTGCAGTTCCTCCGGGAGTGCCTCGCCGCTGCACACCACCCGGCGCAGGCCCGTGCAGCCGGCCGCGGCCGGCTCCTGGACGAACACCTGGAGCATGGACGGCACGAAGTGCGCGGTGGTCACCCGCTCGGCGCGGATCAGGCCGGCGAGGTAGGCCGGGTCCTTGTGGCCCTCGGGTCGGGCCACCACCAGCGTGGCGCCCTGGATCAGCGGCCAGAAGAACTCCCAGACGGACACGTCGAAACCGGAGGGCGTCTTCTGCAGCACCCGGTCGTCGGTGGTCAGGCCGTACTGGTGCTGCATCCACAGCAGCCGGTTGACGATGCCGCGGTGCGGGACCATGACGCCCTTGGGGCGGCCGGTGGATCCCGAGGTGTAGATGACGTAGGCCGGGTGGTCGCCCGACAGCGGGACCGGCTCGCCGGCGGGCGCGGGTACGCCGTCCTGCTCCCGGTCGACGAGCAGCCGGGGCACGGTGAGGCCGGCCGGGAGCCGCCCGTCCGTGTCCGAGGTCGTCAGCAGCAGGACGGGTGCCGCGTCGGCCAGCACGAACGCGATGCGCTCGGCCGGGTAGTCCGGGTCGACCGGCAGGTAGGCGCCGCCCGCCTTGAGGACCGCCAGCAGCGAGACCACCAGCTCCGACGAGCGCGGCACGGCGAGCGCGACCACGCTCTCCGGACCCACCCCTCGGGTCCGCAGGACCCCGGCGAGGGCGTCCGCCCGGGCGTGGAGTTCGCGGTACGAGAGGGACTCGCCCTCGAACGCCACCGCCTGCGCGTCCGGGGTACGGGCGGCCTGCGCGTCCAGCAGCGAGGTCAGCGTCGCGGTCTCCGGTACCGGGGCCGTCGTGTCGTTCCATTCCTGGAGGACCCGGGTCCGCTCCTCGGCGCCGAGGACGTCGGCCCGGCCGATCGGCTCGTCCGGGTGATCGGTGACCGCGGTCAGCAGCCGCACCAGCCGCTCCACCAGGAGCTCGGCGGTGCCCCGGTCGTAGAGGTCGGTGTTGTACTGCAGCACGCCGTCGATGCCGGCGGGCGAGCCCGCGGCGTCGAAGCGCTCACCGAGGTGACCTTCCAGGTCGAACTTGGCGACGGTCTGCTCGGCCGGGTGGGCACTGGCCGTGAGACCCGGCATCCGGAGGTCGGCCTCGGTGTTGTTGTGGACCGACAGCAGGACTTGGAAGAGCGGGTGCCGGGCCAGCGACCGGGCGGGGTTGAGCACCTCGACCAGCCGCTCGAACGGCAGGTCCTGGTGGGCGTAGGCGGCCAGGTCGGCCTCCCGGACGCGGGCCACCAGCTCGCGGAAGGTGGGGTCGCCCGAGGTGTCGGTGCGCAGGACCAGCGTGTTGACGAAGAAGCCGACCAGGTCGTCGAGGGCGTCGTCGGTGCGGCCCGCGATGGGGGTGCCGATGGGGATGTCGCTGCCCGCGCCGAGGGCGTCGAAGAGCGCGGCGACACCGGCCTGGAGGACCATGAACATGCTGGCGCGGCCGTCGTGCGCGAGGCGCGCCAGACGCGCGTGCAGCTGGGCGTCGAGGGTGAAGGCGATGCCCGCGCCGCTGTTGCCGAGCGCCGCCGGGCGGGGCCGGTCGGTGGGGAGCTCCAACTGGTCGGGCAGTCCGGCCAGGGTCCGGCGCCAGAAGTCGACCTGCTGGGCGGCCACGCTCCTGGGGTCGTCCTCGCTGCCGAGGACCTTGTGCTGCCACAGCGCGTAGTCGGCGTACTGGACCGGCAGCGGGCGGAACACGGGGGCCGCGCCGGCCGTGCGGGCCGCGTACGCGGTGGCGAGGTCGCGGGCGAGCGGCGCCATCGACCAGCCGTCGGTGGCGATGTGGTGCATCACCAGGAGCATCACGTGGTCTTCGGCGCCGGTGCTGAACAGGGTGGCGCGCAGCGGTACGTCGGTCGACAGGTCGAAGCCGCGGGCGGCCTCGGCGGCGAGCAGGGGGCCGAGCTCGTCCTCGTGGGAGGGGGTGAAGGTGAACACGCTCCGGGACCGGTCGACCGACAGCACCTGCTGGCGGGGCTCGCCCCCGGGCGCCGGGAAGACGGTGCGCAGGCTCTCGTGGCGCTCCACCAGGTCGGCGAGTGCGGCGTCGAGGGCGGCGTGGTCGACGGCGCCCCGCAGGCGGACCGCGAGCGGGATGTTGTACGTCGCGCTCGGGCCCTCCATCCGGTTGAGGAACCAGAGCCGCTTCTGGGCGAAGGAGAGCGGCACGGTTTCGGGCCGGTCGCCGGCGCGCAGCGGGGGCCGGGCGCCGCCGGCGGCGGCGACCCGCTCGGCGAGCTCGCCCGGGGTGGGCGCCTCGAAGAGGGTGCGGATGGCGAGCTCGACGCCGAGGTCGGAGCGGACCCGGCTGACGAGGCGGGTGGCGAGCAGGGAGTGGCCGCCGAGTGCGAAGAAGCTGTCGTCGAGGCCGATCCGCTCGATGCCGAGCACCTCGGCGAACAGCGCGCAGAGCGCCTCTTCCTCAGGGGTCCGCGGGGCGCGGCCGGTGGTGGAGCCGGCCAGCTCGGGGGCGGGCAGCGCCTTGCGGTCGACCTTGCCGTTGGGGGTCAGCGGGAACTCGTCGAGGACGACGGTCGCGGTGGGGACCATGAACTCGGGCAGCGAGGCGCCGATGTGCTCGCGCAGCGCCTCCGGTTCGGCCCGGCGTCCCTCGGCGGCGACCACGTAGGCCACGACGCGCTTGTCGCCGGGCTCGTCCTCGCGGACGATCACCGCCGCGTGGGCGACGGTCTCGTGTCCGCTGAGCACCGACTCGATCTCGCCGAGCTCGATCCGGAAACCCCTGACCTTGACCTGGTTGTCGGCCCGGCCGGCGAACTCCAGCTGTCCGTCGGCCCGCCACCGTCCGAGGTCCCCGGAACGGTAGAGCCTGGTTCCGGGGGCGCCGAACGGGTTCGCGACGAACCGTTCCGCGGTGAGTCCGGGCCGCTTGAGGTAGCCGCGGGCGAGGCCCGGGCCCTCGATGTACATCTCGCCGACGGCGCCGGGCGGCACGGGCCGCAGCCAGCGGTCCAGTACGTACACGCGGGAGTTGACGAAGGGGCGCCCGATGGGCGGGGTGCCGCCGACGCCGAGCGGGCCGCTCATGGTCGCGCCGACGGTGGTCTCGGTGGGGCCGTAGCCGTTGAGCAGCCGGCGGCCGGGGGCCCAGCGGGCGACGAGTTCGGGGGTGCAGGCGTCACCGGTGGAGACGAGGGTGGCTCCGGCGAGGATCTCGCGGCCGGTCGGGAGCGAGGCGAGCGCCACCGGCGGGAGCGTCGCATGGGTGACGCCGTGCCGGGCCACCAGCTCGGCCAGCGGGTCGCCGGGCAGCAGGTCGTCGGCGGGTCCCAGGACGAGCGCGGCCCCGGAGAGCAGGCCCATGGAGATGTCCCAGAACCCGGCGTCGAAGCTCACGGACGCGAACTGCAGCACCCGGCTGCCGGGGCCCGCCTGGACGGCGTCGGCCTGGGTGGCGACCAGGCTGGCCAGGCCGTGGTGCGGGACCACGACGCCCTTGGGCCGGCCGGTGGAGCCGGACGTGTAGATGAGGTACATCGGGTGGGCCGTGGTCAGCGGGGCGAGCCGGTCGGCGTCGGTGACGTCGCCGGCGTCGTACGCCGGGAGGGCGGCCGTGACGGCCGGGTCGTCCAGGACCAGACGGGGCACGTCCCGTGCGGTGTCGCCGAGCAGTCCGGCGGTGGCCCCGGTGGTGATGAGGAGGGTCGGCGCGGCGTCCTCGACCATGAAGGCGAGGCGGTCGACGGGGTATTCGGGGTCGAGCGGCAGGTATCCGGCGCCGGCCTTGAGCACCGCCCACAGTGCGGTGATCAGCTCCACCGAGCGGGGTACGGAGACGGCGACGAACTGTTCGGGGCCGACGCCCAGCTCGATCAGGCGGCGGGCCAGCCGGTTGGCGCGGGCGTCGAGTTCGCCGTACGAGACGGTGGTGTCCCGGAAGAGCAGGGCGGGGGCGTCCGGGTCATGCTCCACCTTGGCCCGGAACAGCTCGGGAAGGGTCGCCGGGGTGATCTCGCGGGTGCTGTCGTTCCACTCGCCGAGGATGCGGCGGCGCTCCGCCGGGGAGAGCACGTCCAGGCGGCCGACGGGCTTGTCCGGGTCCGCGACGACGGCCGTGAGCAGGCGCACCAGCCGGTCGAGGACGGCCTTGGCGGCGGACTCGTCGAACAGGTCGGGGGCGTAGCAGAGCCGCAGGTGCAGGTCGTCGCCCATCAGGCCGGCGGCGAGGTTGAGCGGGTAGTGCGCGCCGTCCCGGCCGTCCACGCCGCTGAACCGGACCCCGTCCACGACCAGTTCCTCGGTGGTGGGGTCGACGGGGTAGTTCTGGTAGACGAGCGTGGTGTCGAACAGTTCCTGGTGGCCGGAGAGCTGCTGTACGTCGGTGAGCCGGACGTGCTGGTGGGCGAGGAGCTCGGACTGCTCGGCCTGGAGGCGGGTGAGCGCGTCCAGCAGCGACTCGTCGGGGCGGAACCGGACACGGACCGGCAGGGTGTTGATGAAGAGCCCGACCATGGTGTCCACGGCGGGGATCTCCGGCGGCCGGCCGGAGACGATGGCGCCGAAGACGACGTCGTCGCGGCCGGTGAGGGTGGAGAGCAGCAGCCCCCAGACCCCCTGGATCACGGTGTTGACGGTCAGGGAGCGGCTGCGGGCGAAGGCGAGGAGACCGTTGGTGATCTCCACCGGCACCTCGTGCCGGAGCCAGCCTGGTCGGACCATGCCGCGGCCGCGGTTGACCGGGGCGACGAGGGTGGGCTCGTCGATGTCGTCGAGGGCGGCCCGCCACGCCTCGCGCGCCGTGTCCGCGTCCTGCCCGGCGATCCAGGCGAGGTAGTCGCGGTAGGGGGTGACGGTACGCAGCACGGACGGGTCGCCCTTGCTGCCGTAGAGCTCGAACAGCTCCCGTACCAGGACCGGTACCGACCATCCGTCCATCAGGATGTGGTGCTTGGTGAGCATCAGGCGGAAACGGTCGGGGCCGAGCCGGAACACGGTGAAGCGCAGCAGCGGCGGCCGGGTCAGGTCGAAGCCGCGGGCCCGGTCCTCGTCGGCGTGGCGCAGGAGTTCGGCCTGCCGCTTGTCCTCGTCCAGGGCGCTCAGGTCGATCTGCTCCCACGGCACGTTCACCCGGCTGTGCACCAGCTGGACGGGCTCGGTGGAGCTGTCGTGGCGGAAGCCGACGCGCAGGTTGGCGTGCCGCTTGAGCAGGGCGCGCGCGGCGAGCCGCAGCGCGCGGGTGTCCAGGGGGCCCTCGAGGTCGAGGAGCAACTGGTGGACGTAGAGGTCCGGGCCCTCCTCGTCGTACAGCGCCTGGAACAGCATGCCTTCCTGCAGCGGTGACAGCGGAAGGACGTCCTCAATCGCGGACTTGCTCACTTGGCCATCTCCCATTCGTCCGTGAAGTCGTCCTCGTCGTCCCAGTCGTCCGGGCCGACCTGCTCGGTGCCCAAGGTGAAGGCGTCGAGCTCGTCCTGGCTGAGCCGGACCAGCGAGAGGTCCGACGGGGTGAGTCCGCCGATGCCGGCGTGCGCCGCGTGCGCGGCCAGGGCCCGCACGGCGCGTGAGAAGCAGGTGCTGAGTTCGGCGACGTCCTGTTCGCGCAGCAGGGTCTGCGGCCAGGACCAGACGAGCAGCAGCCGCGGCCCGTCCGGGTGGTCCTCGGTCATCGCGTTGACGCCGAGGGCGTGGGTCAGCGGGGTTTCCGGGTCGGGGCGGCCGCCTTCGAGGTCGGCGCCGCCGACCATCTCGGCATCCGCGACCGGTGTCCACGGAGCGGCCGCACCACTGCCCGCCGGGGTGGACCTGCCCAGGTAGTTGAAGCTGATCTGGGGGCCCGGGAGGCCGCTCAGGACGTCCCGGGTCTCGTGGTTGAGGTAACGCAGCAGGCCGAAGCCCAGTCCGTTGTCGGGCAGGGCGCGCAGCTGTTCCTTGACCTGCTTGAGGGCCTCGCCGACGGCCGGTCCGCCGAGGTCGAGCTCGGCCGGGTCGTGCGCCCCCGGGTCGAGGCGCACCGGGTGGAGGCTGGTGAACCAGCCGACGGTGCGCGAGAGGTCCACGCCGTCGACGACGTCCTCGCGCCCGTGGCCTTCGAGGTCGACGAGGACCGCGTGCTCGTCCTCCTCGCCACGGCGGGCCCGCCAGTCGGCGACGGCGAGGGCGAGCGCGGTCAGCAGCACGTCGTTGACGCCCGCGTGGTACGCGGCGGGCAGCGAGGTCAGCAGCGGGGTGACGTGCTCGGCGGACTCGCTGCTGGTCAGGAAGCGCATGGTGGCGAACACGTCCTGGCCGGGGTCGAGCGGGCGGTCGCCCAGCAGGGCGTCCGGCTCTTCCAGTACGGCCTCCCACAGGGGGAGTTCGGCCGCTCGCTGCGGCTTGTGCGCGAGCTCCACCAGGTGTTCGGCCCAGCGCCGGAAGGAGGTGCCGGTCGACTGGAGGGCGGGCTCGCGGCCCTCGGCGAGGGCCTCGCAGGCTGCGGCGAGGTCCGGCACGATGACCTGCCAGGAGACGTTGTCGACGACCAGGTGGTGGGCGACGAGCAGCAGCCGTCCCGGTCGGCCGGCGCCGGCGTCGAACCAGACCGCCTGGAGCATCACCCCGGCGTCCGGGTCGATGCGGCCCCAGGCGGCCTCGCTCTCCCGGGAGGTGAGCCGGCGCAGGTCGGCGGCGTCCAGGCCCGCGGCGTCGACCCGCAGCAGCCGGGACGCGGCGTCGATGCCGCGCTCGGGCACCTCCAGCCGCCACTGCCCGGTGTCCCGGGTCAGCCGGGCGCGCAGGGCGTCGTGGTGGTCGAGGACCACCTGGAGGGCGCCGGTGAGGTGCTCCTCGGTGAGGTCGGCCGGGGCTTGCAGGAGCATGGACTGGTTGAACCGGCCGATGGGGCCGCCGCGTTCGCGCAGCCAGTGGATGGTCGGGGTGAGCTGGACCTCGCCGATGCCCAGGTCGGGGCCTTCGCTGACGACCTGGTCCAGGCTGCCGGCGACGGCGGCGAGGGCGGCGACGGTGCGGTGCTCGAAGACCTGGCGCGGGGTGATGACGAGTCCGGCCTGGCGGGCCCGGCTGACGAGCTGGATGGACATGATGCTGTCGCCGCCGAGGTCGAAGAAGCTGTCGTCGACGCCCACGGAGCTGAGGTTCAGCAGGTCGAGGTAGATGTCGCCGAGCGCCTTCTCACGGTCGGTCGTGGCCTGTCGGCCGCCGGGGGCGGCGGACAGGTCGGGGGCGGGCAGGGCCTTGCGGTCGAGCTTCCCGTTGGGCGTCACCGGCAGGGCGTCCAGGACGACCACCGCGGCGGGGACCATGTAGTCGGGCAGGGAACCACCCACGTGGGCGCGGAGCGCGGCCGGATCGGCGGTGCGCTCGGGGCGCGGGACGACGTAGGCGACGAGCTGCTTGACTCCGGGCTGGTCCTCGCGGACGACCACGGCGACCTGGCCGGTGTCCTCGTGCCGGGCCAGGGCCGCCTCGATCTCGCCGAGTTCGATGCGGAAACCACGGATCTTGACCTGGTCGTCGGCCCGACCGACGTAGTCGAGCTGTCCGTCCGCCCGCCAACGCGCCAGGTCCCCGGTCCGATACATCCTGGTCCCGGCCGGGCCGTAGGGGTCGGCCACGAAGCGTTCGGCGGTCAACGCCGTACGGCCGAGGTAGCCACGGGCCAGTGCCGCGCCGGCGAGGTAGAGCTCGCCGGTGACGCCCGGCGGGACGGGGCGGAGCCTGGAGTCGAGGACGTAGAGGCGGCTGTCGGCCACCGGACGTCCGATCGGCGGGACGGCCCCGGCGGCGAGGGCGCCGCTCATCGAGGCGCAGACCGTGGATTCGGTCGGTCCGTAGGCGTTGATCAGGGTGCGGTCCACGGACCAGCGGGCGACGAGCTCGCCGGAGAGGGCCTCACCGGCGGAGATCAGCGTGCCACCGGGCAGCAGACGGGCATCGGCCTCCATCGCGGCCAACACCACCGGCGGCAGCGTCGCATGCGTCACCCGATGGTCGGTGAGCGTCCCGGCGAGCGGCTCGCCCGGCAACAGCCGGTCGGCATCCGCGACGACCAGGGCAGCACCCGACAGCAGACCCATGCACAGCTCCCAGAACGCCGCGTCGAAACTCGGCGAGGCGAACTGGAGCACCCGGCTACCCGGGCCGACACCCAGACGCTCGCGCTGGGTGTCGAGCAGGGCTGCCACACCCGCGTGGGTGACCACGACGCCCTTCGGACGCCCGGTGGAACCGGAGGTGTAGATGACGTACGACGGGTTCGCCGGAACGACCGCCGACTCGGGCGCGGTCCCCGGCGCGTCGGCCAGGTCCAGCTCGTCCAACAGCACCGCCGCGGTCCCGTCCGGCAGCAGGCCGTAGGTGGCGCGGGTGGCCAGGACCACCGCGGGCCGGGCGTCGTCCAGCATGTACGCGATCCGGTCCGCCGGGTAGGCAGGGTCGACCGGCAGATAGGCCGCGCCCGCCTTCCACACCGCCAGCACGGCGGTGACCAGGTCGGCCGATCGGGGCAGCGCGAGTGCCACCAGCGACTCCGGACCGATGCCCAGGGCGGCCAAGTGGTGCGCCAGCCGGTTTGCACGCACGTCGAGGTCGGCGGCCGACAGCACCAGACCGTCACCGATCAGGGCCGGCGCCCCCGGATCGGCCGCGACCCGGCGCGCGAACAACTCGGGCACGGTCAGGGCGGCGACGGCGGGTGCCGGGCCGTTGGACAGGCCGTTCCATTCGACGAGTACCTGCCGGCGCTCGTCCGGCTCCAGCACGTCGATGTCGGCCACTCGGGTGTCCGGGGCGGCGGTGACCGTGGTGAGCAGCCCGATCAGCCGGTCGATCAGCTGTCGCACGGTGGTGTGGTCGAAGAGCTCGCTGCTGTATTCGACCAGGCCGTGCATCCCGCCGTCCGCGTGCTCGGTGAACTCCAGGCCGAGGTCGAATTTGGCGGCCCCGGTCCCGAGCGGCTCGGTGGTGGTCTCCAGTCCGGGCAGCGTCACCTCGGCGTTCGCGGTGTTCTGGAGGACGAGCATCACCTGGAACAGCGGGTGACGGGCCTGCGAACGGTCCGGACCCACAGCGTCCACGACCCGCTCGAACGGCACGTCCTGATGCGCGAACGCAGCCAGGTCCCACTCCCGCACCCGACCCAGCAACTCTCGGAAACTCGGATCACCCGACACATCGGTACGCAACACCAGCGTGTTCACGAAGAACCCCACCAGCTCGTCCAACGCCTCGTCCTGACGCCCCGCCACCGCACCACCCAGCGGGATGTCCTCCCCCGCACCCAACCGCGACAGCAAAGCCGCAAGCCCGGCCTGGAGCACCATGAAGAGCGTGGAGCGCGACTCGCGGGCCAGTGCCTTCAGGTTCTGGTGGAGGTCCGGGGCCACCTCGAACGTGAGCATCCCGCCGCGGTGGCTCGCGACGGCCGGGCGGGGCCGGTCGGTGGGCAGCTCCAAGAGGTCCGGCGCACCCGCGAGGGCCTCCTTCCAGAACGCCAGCTGCGCCCCGGCCAGACCTTCCGGATCTCTCTCCGAGCCGAGCAGCTCCCGCTGCCACAGCGCGTAATCGGCGTACTGCACCGGCAACGCCCGCAACCGCGGTACGCGGCCCTCGGAGCGTGCTGCATACGCCTCGGCGAGATCGCGGCCCAGCGGCGCCATCGACCAGCCGTCGGCGGCGATGTGGTGCACCGTCAGGAGCAGGATCTGCTCGTGCTCGTCGAGTACGAACAGCTCGGCGCGCAGCGGGAGTTCGCTCGCGAGGTCGAATCCCCTGGCGGCCGCGGCCGCCAGGGCCTCCTGCGGCCCCGCCGCACCGACCGCGCTCACCTTCAGCTCCGGCCGGGCCGACTCCGGGTCCAGCACCTCCTGGTACGGGACGCCCGCCTCTTCGGGGAAGCGGGTGCGCAGGCTCTCGTGCCGGGCGACGACGTCGGCCAGCGCCTCCTCGAGCGCCACCCGGTCCAGGGCGCCCCGCAGGTGCAGGGCGTACGGGATGTTGTAGGTGGCTCCGGGGCCTTCGAGCCGGTCCAGGAACCACAGCCGGCGCTGGGCGTAGGACAGCGGGACCCGCTCCGGCCGTACGGCGGGGAGCAGCGGGGGCCGGGCGGGGGCGCCGGCCTCGGCGATGCGCTCCGCGAGCGCGGCCGGTGTGGGGGCCTCGAAGAGGGTGCGGATGGCCAGCTCGACGCCGAGCGCGGAGCGGACCCGGCTGACCAGGCGGGTGGCGAGCAGCGAGTGCCCGCCGAGGTCGAAGAAGTGGTCGTCGACGGAGACCTCGTCCACGGCGAGCACCTCGGCGAAGAGCCCGCACAGGATCTCCTCCCGCGGGGTGCGCGGCGCGCGGCCGCCACCGGATCCGGCGCTGGTCTCGGGAACGGGCAGCGCCTTGCGGTCCAGCTTGCCGTTGGGGGTCAGCGGCAGCGCGTCCAGCGTCACGAAGGCCGCCGGGACCATGTAGTCGGGGAGGTTCTGCGCGGCGTGGGCGCGTATCCGCCCGATGTCGGCCGGCTCGCCGGCCGCGGGCACCAGGTAGGCGGCGAGGCGCCGGTCGCCGGGCTGGTCCTCACGGACCACGACGGCCACCTGGGCCACCTCCGGGTGGGAGCCCAGCACGGCCTCGATCTCGCCGAGCTCGATGCGGAAACCGCGGATCTTGACCTGGTCGTCGGCCCGGCCGACGAACTCGAGGTTGCCGTCCTCGGTCCAGCGCGCCACGTCGCCGGTGCGGTACATGCGCGTCCCCGGCCCGCCGAACGGGTCGGCGACGAAGCGGCTCGCGGTGAGGTCGGGGCGGCCCCAGTAGCCGCGGGCGAGCCCCTCCCCGGCGACGTACATCTCGCCGGCGACACCGGGCGCGGCGGGCCGCAGTCCGCTGTCGAGCACGTAGATCCGCAGGTCCGGGATGGCACCGCCGATCATGCTGCCGGGCCCGGCGGCCGCACGCGGCGCGTCCAGCGCGAGATGGCTGACGTGCACCGTGGTCTCGGTGATGCCGTACATGTTGACGAGCACCGGGGCCTGGTCGTCGTGCCGGTCGTACCAGTCGGCGAGCCGCCACAGGTCGAGCGCCTCGCCACCGAACACGACGTGCCTGAGCGCCAGCCGACTGCCGACGGCGGGGTTCTCACGGTCGGCCTGCATCAGCTGGTAGAAGGCCGAGGGGGTCTGGTTGAGGAAGGTCACCCGCTCGTCCGCGAGCAGCCGCAGGAACTCTTCGGGGGAGCGGCTGACGGCGTGCGGGACGACGACGAGGCGGCCGCCGTGCAGCAGCGGGCCCCACAGTTCCCAGACCGAGAAGTCGAAGGCGTAGGAGTGGAAGAGGGTCCACACGTCGTCCGGGCCGAAGTGGAACCAGTGGTCCGTGGCGCCGAAGAGGCGGACCACGTTCCGGTGTGGGACCACCACGCCCTTGGGGCGGCCGGTGGAACCGGAGGTGTAGATCACGTAGGCCGGGTGGTGCGGGTGCAGCGCGGTCCCCGGGTCGGTGTCCGGCTCGGCGGCGAGCGCGGCGCGGGTCGCCGGCTCGTCGAGGAGCAGTGTCTGGGTGTGCGCGCCCGTGCCTTCGGGCAGGCCGGCGTCGGAGCGGGTCACCAGCAGGGCGGGGCGGGCGTCCTCGACCATGTACGCGAGCCGGTCGGCCGGGTAGTCGGGGTCGAGCGGCACGTACGCGGCGCCGGACTTGAGCACGGCCAGTACGGCCACCACGAGGTCGGCGGAGCGCGGCAGGGCGAGCGCCACGAACTGCTCGGGGCCGGCGCCGTGCCGGGCCAGCAGTCGGCCGAGGCGGTTGGCGCGGGCGTCGAGTTCGGCGTAGGTCAGGCTTTCGCCGTCGTACGAGACGGCGACGGCGTCCGGGGTGCGGGCGGCCTGGGCGGCGAAGAGGGCCGGAATGGTGCCGTCGACGACGGGGGCGCCCTGCCCGTTCCACTCCTGGAGCACCTGGTGGAGTTCGTCCGGGCCGAGGACGTCGATCGAGCCGGTGGGCCGGGTGGGGTCGGCGGCGAGGGCCTCGAAGATGCGGACCAGGCGGTCGCCGATGCGGCGTACGGCCTCGCCGTCGAAGAGGTCGGGACGGTGGTCCAGCCGCATCCGCAGCCGGCCGTCGGCCACGCTCGCGATGACGCCCAGGGCGTAGTGCGTGGCATCGGTGGCCTGGAGGTCCGTGAGGGTGAGGTCGCCGGCCTCCGGCTGGAGTCCGGCCGTGTCGAGCGGGTAGTTCTCGAAGACCGCGATGGTGTCGAAGAGCGGGCTGTGCCCGGCGATCCGCTGGACCTCGGTCAGGCCCAGGTGCTGGTGGGCCATCAGGGCGGCCTGGCGGCTCTGGAGCCGGGCCAGCGCGGTGGCGAGCGGCTCGGCCGCCGGCAGTTCGATGCGCACCGGCAGGGTGTTGATGAACAGGCCGACCATGGTCTCGATGCCTGGGATCTCCGGTGGTCGGCCGGAGACGGTCGCGCCGAACACTATGTCGTCGCGACCGGTGAGCTTGGACAGGAGCAGCGCCCAGGCGCCCTGGAGCACGGTGTTGAGGGTCAGGCCGTGGCTGCGGGCCTGGTCGCGCAGCCGGGTCGTGAGCTCCTCGGTCAGCTCGACGGTGAGGTGCTGCGGCGGGACCGCGGCCGGCGGCACGTCGGCGGGGGTGAGCAGGCTCGGCTCGCCGAGCCCGGCGAGGGCCTCGGTCCAGGCCGCCTCGGCGGCGGCCTTGTCCTGGCCGTCCAGCCAGGCCAGGTACTGGCGGTACGGGGTGACGCGGGGCAGCGCGCTGTCGTCGCCGTGCGAGGCGTACAGCTGGAACAGCTCGCGGACCAGGACCGGCATGGACCAGCCGTCCATCAGGATGTGGTGCTTGGTGATGACGAAGCGGTGCCGGTCCTCGCCGAGCCGGTGGAGCGCGCAGCGCAGCAGCGGCGGGCGGGTCAGGTCGAACTTCTCGGCGCGGTCGGCGGCCAGCAGCGCCGCCAGTTCGGCGTCCTGCCGGGCGGGGTCGGCCACCGCCGACAGGTCGGTCTCCCGCCAGGGCAGTTCGACCTCGTGGGGCACGATCTGCACGGTCCGGCTGAGTCCCTCGTAGCGGAACGCGGCACGGAGGTTGGGGTGGCGGCGCAGCAGGCCGTCGGCGGCCGCGCGCAGTGCGCCGGCGTCCAGCGGGCCGTCCAGGTCGAGGATCAGCTGCACGGTGTAGACGTCGGCGGCGTGCTCGTCGTACAGCGCGTGGAAGAGCAGGCCTTCCTGCAGCGGCGAGAGCGGCAGTACGTCGGCGAGTCCCGGCTTCGTCATGAGGAGGTTCTCCAGTCGGCTTCAAGCAGGTCGATCTCGGCCTGGGACAGCGAGACGAGGGGCAGGTCGGAGGGGGTGTGCCCGCCGGCCTGGGGTGCCCGGGCGTGGTCGGCCAGTACGGCGAGGGCGCGGAACCAGGAGTCGGCGAGGTCGGCGACCTCGGTGTCGGTGAACAGCTCCCCGGTGTAGGACCAGGTCGCCAGCAGGCGCGGTCCGTCGGGGTGGTCCTGGGTCAGCGCGTTGAGTTCGAGTTCGTGGGTGAGCGGCATGGCGGGGTCGGAGCCGCCGCCGAGGAGGTCGGCCTCGGCCGCCGCGGTCCACGGCTCGTCGGCGTGGGCGGCGGCCGGAAAGCGGCCGAGGTAGTTGAATCCGAGCTGGGGCGCGGGCGGGTCCGGCAGCCGCGTGTCACCGGTCAGGTGGCGGAGCATCCCGTATCCGATGCCGCTGTCCGGCAGCGCACGCAGCTGTTCCTTGACCTGTTTCAGGGCCTGCCCGGTGGCGGGGCCGCCGGCGAAGAAGCCTCCGCCGCCGGCGGCGCCGGGGTCGAGCCGCACCGGGTAGAGGCTGGTGAACCAGCCGACGGTGCGCGAGAGGTCCGCGCCACCGACGACGTCCTCCCGGCCGTGGCCCTCCAGGTCCACCAGGACGGCGGTGCCGGCGCCCTTGCCGCGGCGGGTGCGCCAATCGGCCACGGCGGCGGCGAAGGCGGTGAGCAGGACGTCGTTGACGCCCGCGTGGAAGGCGGCGGGAATTTCGGAGAGCAGAGGGGCGGTGTGTTCGGCGGGGAGCACACGGACGACGGTGCGTTCGGCGGCGAACAGGTCGCGTGTCGGATCGAGCCGTCTGCAGCCGAGGACCGGGTCGTCTCCCGTCAACTGGTTCTGCCACAGCGGTAGTTCAGCCTCGCGGCCGGGTGCGGCCGCGGTCAGTGCCTCGGACCAGACCCGCAGCGGGGTGGGCACCGGGGCCGGTGTGGGATCGGCGCCCTTGGCCAGGGCCTCGCAGGCGGCGGCGAGGTCGGGCACCAGGATGCGCCAGGAGACGCCGTCCACCACGAGGTGGTGGACCACGAGCAGCAGCCTGCCGGTCCGGCCGGGTCCCGCGTCGAACCACACGGCTTGGAGCATCACGCCGGCGGCCGGGTCGAGCCGGCCGGCGGCCGCGTCGGCCGCGTCGGCGATCGTGGCGCGCAGGACGTCGGTGTCGTCCGCGACGGCCGCGGCGACCTCGGTACGACGGACCAGCGCGGCCGCGTGGACGGTGCCCGGCTCGGGTACCTCCAGGGCCCAGTCCTCGTCGTGCAGCAGTCGGGCGCGCAGGGCGTCGTGGTGGTCGAGGAGGCTCTGTACGGCGGTGACCAGGTGTTCCTCGGTGAGGTCGGCCGGGGTGTGCAGGAGCATGGACTGGTTGAACCGACCGATGGGGCCGCCGCGTTCGCGCAGCCAGTGCACGATCGGGGTGGCGGGCACCCGGCCGGTGCCGCTGCCCTGGGTGAGCGCGGGGCCCGTCTCCGCCGTGCCGGCCGCCGGCGCGAGCGCCGCGACGGTCTTGTACGTGAAGACGTCGCCGGGCGCGATCACCAGTCCGGCCTGGCGGGCTCGGCTGACGAGTTGGATGGACATGATGCTGTCGCCGCCGAGGTCGAAGAAGCTGTCGTCGACGCCCACGGAGTCGAGGTTCAGCAGTTCCCTGAAGAGGGCGCTGAGGATCTCCTCGTGCTCGGTCGTGGCCTGGCGGCCGCCGGGGGCGGCGGACAGGTCGGGGGCGGGCAGGGCCTTGCGGTCGAGCTTCCCGTTGGGCGTCACCGGCAGGGCGTCCAGGACGACCACCGCGGCGGGGACCATGTAGTCGGGCAGCGAACCACCCACGTGGGCGCGCAGCGCGGCCGGATCGGCGGTGCGCTCGGGGCGCGGGACGACGTAGGCGACGAGCTGCTTGACTCCGGGCTGGTCCTCGCGGACGACCACGGCGACCTGGCCGGTGTCCTCGTGCCGGGCCAGGGCCGCCTCGATCTCGCCGAGTTCGATGCGGAAACCACGGATCTTGACCTGGTCGTCGGCCCGACCGACGTAGTCGAGCTGTCCGTCCGCCCGCCAGCGCGCCAGGTCCCCGGTCCGATACATCCTGGTCCCGGCCGGGCCGTACGGGTCGGCCACGAAGCGTTCGGCGGTCAACGCCGTACGGCCGAGGTAGCCGCGCGCGACGGGTCCCGCCACGTAGAGCTCGCCGGCCACGCCCGGCGGGACGGGTCGGAAGCGGGAGTCGAGGACGTAGAGCCGGGCGCCGAGTACGGCGGTCCCGATCGGCGGGGCCGCGGCTTCCCGCAGCGGTCCGCTCATCGAGGCGCAGACGGTGGTCTCGGTCGGTCCGTAGGCGTTGATCAGGGTGCGGTCGGCGGACCAGCGGGCGACGAGCTCGCCGGAGAGGGCCTCACCGGCGGAGATCAGCGTGCCACCGGGCAGCAGACGGGCATCGGCCTCCATCGCGGCCAACACCACCGGCGGCAGCGTCGCATGCGTCACCCGATGGTCGGTGAGCGTCCCGGCGAGCGGCTCGCCCGGCAACAGCCGGTCGGCATCCGCGACGACCAGGGCAGCACCCGACAGCAGACCCATGCACAGCTCCCAGAACGCCGCGTCGAAACTCGGCGAGGCGAACTGGAGCACCCGGCTACCCGGACCGACGCCCAGACGCTCGCGCTGGGTGTCCAGCAGGGCCGCCACACCCGCGTGGGTGACCACGACGCCCTTCGGACGCCCGGTGGAACCGGAGGTGTAGATGACGTACGCCGGGTTCGCCGGAACAACGGACGACTCGGGGGCGGTCCCCGGCCCGTCGGCCAAGTGCAGCTCGTCCAGCAGCACGGCGGCGGTCCCGTCCGGCAGCCGGCCCGAGGTGCCGGCGGTGGCCAGGACCAGCACCGGGCGGGCATCGCCCAACATGTACGCGATCCGGTCCGCCGGGTAGGCAGGGTCGACCGGCAGATAGGCGCCGCCCGCCTTCCAGACGGCGAGGGCGGCCACCACCAGCTCCACCGACGATCGGGGCAGGGCGAGTGCCACCAGCGACTCCGGACCGATGCCCAGGGCGGCCAGGTGGTGCGCGAGCCGGTTGGCACGCACGTCGAGGTCGGCGGCCGACAGCACCGGACCGTCACCGATCAGGGCCGGCGCCCCCGGATCGGCCGCGACCCGGCGCGCGAACAACTCGGGGACCGTGTGCTGCCGTGCCGCGTCGCCGCTGCGGCTCCACTCCCCCAGCAGCCGCTGCCGCTCGGCGGGCTCCAGGATGTCGAGCGAGCCGATGGGCGCGCCAGGATCCGCCGTCAGCGCGTCCAGGAGTCGGACCAGGCGGGCCGAGACGGCCGTGACGGTCTCGGCGTCGAAGAGGTCGGTGGCGTACTCGACCAGCCCCTCGACCGTGCCGCCGGGGTGTTCGGTCATCTCGAAGGCGAGGTCGAACTTGGCCGCGCCGGTGTCCACGCGGCGCGTCCGCGTTTCCAGGCCGGGCAGCCGCAAGTCCGCGGAGGCGGTGTTCTGGAGGACGAGCATCACCTGGAACAGCGGGTGACGGGCCTGCGAACGGTCCGGACCCACAGCGTCCACGACCCGCTCGAAAGGCACGTCCTGATGCGCGAACGCAGCCAGGTCCCACTCCCGCACCCGACCCAGCAACTCCCGGAAACTCGGATCACCCGACACATCGGTACGCAACACCAGCGTGTTCACGAAGAACCCCACCAGCTCGTCCAACGCCTCGTCCTGACGCCCCGCCACCGCACCACCCAGCGGGATGTCCTCCCCCGCACCCAACCGCGACAGCAAAGCCGCAAGCCCGGCCTGGAGCACCATGAACGGGGTCGTGCGGGTCTCCCGGGCCAACGCCCGGATGCGCAGGCCCACTTCGGCCGGGACCGTGAAGGCGTGGGTGGCGCCGCGGTGGCTCGCGACGGCCGGGCGGGGCCGGTCGGTGGGCAGCTCCAAGAGGTCCGGCGCACCCGCGAGGGCCTCCTTCCAGAACGCCAGCTGCGCCCCGGCCAGACCCTGCGGATCGCTCTCCGAGCCGAGCAGCTCCCGCTGCCACAGCGCGTAATCGGCGTACTGCACCGGCAACGCCCGCAACCGCGGTACCCGGCCCTCGGAGCGTGCGGCATACGCCTCGGCGAGATCGCGGCCCAGCGGGACCATCGACCAACCGTCGGCGGCGATGTGGTGCACCGTCAGGAGCAGTACGTGCTCTTCGGGGCCGAGTACGAACAGCTCGGCGCGCAGCGGGATGTCGCGGGCCAGGTCGAAGGGGCGGGCGGCCGCGGCGGCGAGGGCGGCGTCAAGCTCGTCGGCGCCGAGTTCCACCGTCGCCAGTTCCGGCCGGGCGTGCGCGGGGTCCAGTACCTCCTGGTGGGGGAGGCCCGCCTCTTCGGGGAAGCGGGTGCGCAGGCTCTCGTGCCGGGCGACGACGTCGGCCAGCGCCTCCTCGAGCGCCACCCGGTCCAGGGCGCCCCGCAGGTGCAGCGCGTACGGGAGGTGATAGCCGGCCGAGCCGTTCTCCAGCCGGTCGAGGAACCACAGCCGGCGCTGGGCGTAGGACAGCGGCACGGCCGCGGGCCGGTCCACCGGGCGTACGGCGGGCCGGGCCGCGTCCGCCTGCGACAGCAGCGGGGCGAGCGCGGCGACCGTGGGCGCCTCGAAGACGGTGCGGACGGCCAGTTCGACGCCGAACACCGAGCGGACCCGGCTGACCAGGCGGGTCGCGAGCAGCGAGTGCCCGCCGAAGTGGAAGAAGTCGTCGTCGACACCGACCGCGGGCAGCGACAGCACCTCGGCGAAGAGGCCGCAGAGCAGCTCCTCCTGGGCGGTGCGAGGGGCCCGGCCGGCGCCGGCGGAGCCGGCGAAGTCGGGGGCGGGCAGCGCCGAGCGGTCCAGCTTGCCGTTGGGGGTGCGGGGAAAGCGGTCCAGGGTGACGAAGGCGGCCGGGACCATGTACTCGGGCAGCGCCCGGGCGGCCCGGGCGCGCAGGGCGGCATGGTCGGGGGCCTCGCCGCCGGGCGCCGGGACGACGTAGGCGGCGAGCAACTTGCTCCCTGGTCGGTCCTCGCGGGCGACGACCGCCACCTGGGCGACCGCGGCGTGGGAGGCCAGCACCTTCTCGATCTCGCCGAGTTCGATGCGGAAGCCCCGGATCTTGACCTGGTGGTCGACGCGGCCGAGGTAGTCCACGCCGCCGTCCGCGCGCCACCGGGCGAGGTCGCCGGTGCGGTACATCCGGGCCCCGGGGCCCGCGAACGGGTCGGCCACGAACCGCTCGGCGGTCAGGGACGGCCGGTTGCGGTAGCCGCGGGCCAGTCCCTCGCCGCCGATGTAGAGCTCGCCCTCGTCGGCCGGGCGCAGCCGGTCGTCGAGGATGTACAGGGTGGTGTTCCAGATGGGGCCGCCGATTCCGGGCAGGCTCTCGGCGCCCGCGACGTCCAGGGCGGTGGACCAGACGGTGGTCTCGGTGGGCCCGTAGACGTTGGTGACCCGGGAGCCGAGGGCGCACATCTCGTCGGCGAGCGCGGGCGGCAGCGCCTCACCGCCGACGAGCATCCGCAGTCCGCGGAGGGCATCGGGCTGCTCGACCGTCATCGCGTGGAACAGTGACGGCGTGGCCTGTAGGAAGGTGGTGCCGCTCGCGGTGGCGAGCGCGCCGAGCCGGACCGGGTCGATGACCGTCTCGCGGGGTGCGATCACCACGGCGGCACCGGTCAGCAGGGGCAGGTACATCTCCACGACCGCGATGTCGAAGGCGATGGTGGTCACCGCGAGCAGCCGGTCGGTGGCCGTCAGCGGGAAGCGGTCGGCCATGAAGGAGAGGAAGTTGACCACGTTCCGGCGGGTGATCAGGACGCCCTTGGGGCGGCCGGTGGAGCCGGAGGTGTAGATCGTGTAGGCCGGGTGGGCGGGGAGCAGCGGCGCCGACCGGTCGGCGTCGGTGAGGTCGCCGTCGGGCAGCTCGGCCGCCGCGGCCTCCGCGGCGGCGAACGCGTCGGCGTCCAGGAGGAGGGCCGGCGCGGAGTCCCGCAGGATGTACGCGACGCGCTCCGCCGGGTACTCGGGGTCGAGCGGCACGTATCCGGCGCCCGACTTGAGTACGGCGAGCAGGGCGACCAGCAGTTCCGTGGAGCGCGGCAGCGCGAGCGCCACCAGCTGTTCGGGGCCCGCTCCGCGCGCCACGAGTACCCGGGCGAGCCGGTTGGCTCGGGCGTTCAGCTCGGCGTAGCCGGTCTCCGTGCCTTCGAAGACCACGGCCGTGGCGTCCGGGGTGCGGGCGGCCTGGGCCTCGATCAGCTGAGTGAGGTCGGCGTCCGGCACGGCGCGCACGGTGTCCTCCATCGTGTTGTCCACCCTTGGCTGGCTTTCGGTCGTCTCAGACACCGGCCGCGTCCTGGGCAGGGGCCGCGGCCTCTTCGATGCGCCGCAGCTCGGCGGCGAGGATCCGTCCGATCTCGGCCAGGGCCGCGGGCTTCATCAGGTCGTTGTGGTTGCGTTCGAGGTGGTGCGCGGTGATCTCCCCCGCCACGTAGGGGCGCCAGGTCTGCGGGGTCGGGGAGATGTCGACCTTGTCGAGCGAGGCGACCAGGACCGTGACGTCCCCGCCGTAGCGGCTGGGCACGAACTCGTGGACGAGGTTGCGCCCGTTGGCGTAGATCCGGCCGATGGCCTCGATGTGGTGCTTCTCCAGGCTGGCCAGCGAGCTGCCGAGCTTGCGCAGGATCTCGATGACCTTGCCGTGTTCGAGCGGCTTCTTGCCGAGGTAGCGCCGGTCGTACCCGACCCAGCGCAGCAGGTCGGCGAGGATTTCCTGTTCACCGAGCTCGGCGAGGGTCTGGCCGGGGTAGGTGTCGAGGATCGCGAGCAGTCCGACCTCTTCGCCGGCCTGCTCCAGCTGGGAGGCGATGACGTGGGCGGCGATGCCGCCCGAGGAGTAGCCGAGCAGGTGGTAGGGGCCCTGCGGCTGGATCTTGCGGATCTGCTCGACGTAGTCGGCGGCCATCTCCTCGAAGGTGGCCGGCAGTTCGCCGGTGCCGTCCAGGCCCCGGGCCTGGAGGGCGTAGACGGGGGTGTCCTGGCCGAGGTGCTTGATGATGCCCGCGTAGCACCAGCCGAGCCCGCCGGCGGGGTGTACGCAGAAGACCGCCGGGCGGCTGCCGTGCGGGCGCAGCGGCAGGACCACGTCGAGCGGGTCCTCGGTGCGGTCGCCTTCGGCGATCCGGGCGTCGAGGAGGGCCGGGGTGGGGGCCTCGAAGATGCTGCGGATGGTGAGTTCGGTGCCGAAGGTGGAGCGGACCCGGGAGACCAGCCGGGTGGCGAGCAGGGAGTGCCCGCCGAGGTTGAAGAAGTTGTCGTCCATGCCGATCCGGGGCAGCCCGAGCACCTCGGCGAAGAGGCCGCAGACGATCTCCTCGCGCGGGTTGGCGGGGGCCCGCCCGGAGACGGCCGCCGCCAGGTCGGGGGCCGGGAGCGCCTTGCGGTCCAGCTTGCCGTTCGGGGTGAGCGGCAGCTCGGGCAGGCTGACGAAGCCGGCGGGGACCATGTGCGCGGGGAGTTCGGCGGCGAGTTCGCCGCGGAGTTCGTCGGCGCCGGGGGCGGCGGCCCCTGCCGGGACCACGTAGGCGACCAGGCGCTTGTCTCCCGGAGTGTCCTCGCGCACCACGACGGCGGCGTGTGCGACGCCCGGGTGGCGGTCCAGCGCCGCCTCGATCTCGCCGAGTTCGATGCGGAAGCCCCGGATCTTGACCTGGTCGTCGGTGCGGCCGAGGTAGACCAGCGCGCCGTCGGGGCTCCAGCGGGCGAGGTCGCCGGTGCGGTACATCCGGGCGCCGGGCGGGCCGTAAGGGTCGGCGACGAAGCGCTCCGAGGTCAGGCCGGGGCGGCCGAGGTAGCCGCGGGCCAGCTGCACGCCGGCGAGGTAGAGCTCGCCGGCGGCGCCGGGGCCGGCCGGGCGCAGGGCCGCGTCCAGCACGTACGTGCGGGTGTTCCAGACGGGCCGGCCGATCGGCACGGCGCCGGCGCCGGGTACGCACTCCCAGGCGGTGACGTCGACGGCTGCTTCGGTCGGGCCGTACAGGTTGTAGAGGCCCACCCGGGGCAGCACCCGGAAGAACTGGTTCTGCGTCTCCTCGGGAAGTGCCTCACCACTGCAGATGACCCGGCGCAGTACGGCGCAGCCCGTGGCCGCGGGCTCCTGGACGAACACCTGGAGCATGGAGGGCACGAAGTGGGCGGTGGTGATCCGCTCGGTGCGGATCAGCTCGGCGAGGTAGGCGGGGTCCTTGTGGCCTTCCGGTCGGGCGACGACGAGGGTGGCGCCGCTGATGAGCGGCCAGAAGAACTCCCAGACGGAGACGTCGAATCCCGAGGGGGTCTTCTGGAGCACCCGGTCGTCGGCGCCCAGTCCGAAGCGGTGCTGCATCCACAGCAGCCGGTTGACGATGGCCCGGTGGGAGACCGGCACGCCCTTGGGTCGGCCGGTGGAGCCCGAGGTGTAGATGACGTACGCGGGATGGTCACCGGCCGGAGCCGGGCCGCCGACGGGGCCGGCGGGCTGCGCGGCGAGCAGGTCGGCGGTGTCGTCGACGTCCAGGACGAGCAGCGGCGCGTCCAGGCCCGACGGCAGGCGTACGGCCGTCTCGGCGGTGGTGAGCAGCAGTGCGGGCCGCGCGTCGTCGAGCATGTGGCGGATGCGGTCGGCCGGGTAGTCGGGGTCCACCGGGACGTAGGCGGCTCCGGTCTTGAGCACCGCGAGCAGGCCGGTGACCAGTTCCTCGGACCGGGGCACGGCCAGCGCGACCGTGCTCTCCGGGCCGACGCCCCGGGCGCGCAGCGCGTGGGCCAGGCGGTCGGCGCGGGCGTGCAGTTCGCGGTAGGTGAGCGAGCTGCCCTCGAAGCGGAGCGCCTCGGCGTCGGGGGTCTGCCCGGCCTGGTCCTCCAGGAGCCGGGTCAGGGTGGTCTCGGGTACCTCGTGCGCCGTGTCGTTGTGGCGGCGGAGCACGAGGTCGTGCTCGGCGGCGTCCGCGAGGTCGATGCGGCCGACCGGCGCCTGCGGGTCGGCGGCGGCCAGCCGGCTCAGGAATCCGAGGAATCGGTGCTGGTGGGCGGCGATCTCCTCCGGCGTGTACAGGGCCGGGTTGGCGTCGAAGTCGACCTGGAGGCCGCGGCCGTCGGAGCGCTCGTACACGATCAGCGAGAGGTCGTCGGAGGGCCCGATGGAGAGGTTGTTGACGACGCCGGGCAGCCCCCCGAAGGTCAGCCCGTAGTCGAACATCATGATGTTGATCTCGGGGCCGACGAGGCGGCCTCCGCCGCCCAGCAGGTTGCGGTCGCGGACCAGGTCCTCGTACCGGTAGTGCTGGTGCTTCATGGTGGCCCGCAGTTCGGCCGAGACCTGGGCGAACAGGTCGGCCAGGCTCATGTCCTGGGTGACGGGGACGCGCAGCGGGACGACGTTGGACACCATGCCCGGCACGGAGCGGGCGGCCTTGCCGAGCCGGCAGGAGACCGGGACCCCGAGGACGACCTCGTCGGCTCCGGTGGAGCGCTGCAGGTAGAGGGCGGCGGCGGTCATCAGGGCGGCCGGCCAGGTGACGCCGACCTCACGGGCGGTGTCGCGCAGCGACTCCAGGCTGTCCTTGGCGAGGAACTCGGAACGGCGCACGAGGCCCTGGGGCATGGCCGGCTTGTGTGCGGAGAGGCTGACCGGTTCGGGGCAGCCGGTGAGCTTCTCGCGCCAGAACTCCCGGTCCGCGGTGAAGCGTTCGGAGGCTCGGTAGGCGGCGTCGGAGGCGACGAGGTCGGCGACGGTGGCGAAGCCGCTCGGCTCGGGCTCGCGGCCCTCGGCGAACGCCGTGTAGAGCTCGGCGGCGCGACGGGTGAGCAGGGCGACGGCGAAGCCGTCGACGGTCACGTGGTGGTAGCGGTAGAACCAGAAGGTGCGCCGGTCGTCGACGCGCAGCAGGGCGAACCGGAAGAGGAGGTCCCGGCGCGGGTCGACGGGTTCGGCGAGCGCCTGGCGCATCCACCGCTCGGCGGCCGCCTCCGGGTCCGCCTCGCCGCGCATGTCCGGCTGCTCCAGCGTCCACTCCGGGTCGGGGTCGGCGCTCTGCCACAGGCCTTCGTCGTCCTCGACGACGCGCATCCGCAGGGCCTCGGACTCGTGTACCAGACGGCGCAGCGCGCGCTCGAAAACACCGGAATCCACCGCACCGCGAATATCGATGTATTCGGCCGCGTTGTAGATCGGGTTTTCCGGGTCCAATTGCTGGGCGAACCAGATTCCGGCCTGCGCCGCGGTCAGTGACATACCCTCTCCACCGAGCATGATTCTCATCCACCCCTAGCAGACAACGTCTGGCCGAAATCTCAAGCCGCGATTTGTGGAACGAATCAGACTCTCGCATCCGCCCGAAATCATCGACAACGGCCACTGCATCAACCTGCCAACGGGACCCGGCAACGCAGAACGGGCGCTGCAGATACCTGCCAACGCCCGTCCTCGGGCGCGGCCCCGCCGCCGCCCGCCTTCGTACCCGGTGTGCCTCGGTGTGCTCCGGTCAGGCCGCCATGGCCTGGACCAGGCTGTTCGGCCGCATGTCGGTCCAGTTCTCGGTGATGTGGTCGAGGCACGCCTGGCGGCCGTCGGCGCCGTGCCGCACGGTCCAGCCCGCCGGGACCTCGGCGAACGCGGGCCACAGGGAGTACTGGCCCTCCTCGTTGACGAGTACGAAGTAGCTCGCGTTGTCGTCCTCAAAGGGATTGGTCGCCATGATGGTCATCCTTTCTTTTCACCGGGCCGGCCAGCGCGCACGGATTCCACGAATCCGGCCAACCGGTCGACACCCCAGTACTTGTCAAATCCGACGATGAAGAAGGGGACGCCGAAGACGCCGTCCCGGTGCAGTGAGTTCAGGGCCTGGAGCCCCTTTTCGCGTATGCGGGGATCGGCATGCGCGCCCTCGGCTACCGCCGGGTCGATGCCGACCTCCTTGCCGATCCGGGCCATCACGGCCGGGTCGGAGATGTCCTCGCCGAGTTCCCACCGGGTGCGGTAGGTCTCGGCGATGAACTCGGGTCCCTTGCCGAGTTCGGCCGCCGCGAGGTACGCCAGGTGCGGGACCTCCCAGCGCGGGGCGGGGTCCACCGGCCAGACCATCTCCAGGCCCCGGGCCCGGGCGAGGCGGCGGACGTCCTGGAGGATGTAGAGGTGCTTCTCCCTGGACATCGGGACGTACGGCAACGTGATGTTGCCGCGCTCCAGCTCGTCCAGGGCGGGCTCGTCCGGCTCCCAGAAGGGCAGCCATTCGATCGCCTGGGCGACGTCCGGGTGGTGGTCCACCAGATCCCGGTAGGCCATCCAGGAGTACGGGCTGCGGAAGGAGAAGTACCAGCGCGGTCCGCGTCGTGCCATCACCGCCTCCTACGGTTCGTGCGGGTGGGTCGGGGGCCCGGCAGGGCCGTCAGATGGTGATGCCGCCGTCGATCTGGAGCACGGCGCCGGTGATGTACGCGGCTTTGTCCGAGACCAGGTACGCCACCAGGTCGGCGACCTCGTCCGCGGTGCCCATGCGGCGCAGCGGGATCGAGGACAGCGCTTCCTTGCGGGCCTTGTCGTTCATCGCCGCGACCATGTCGGTCTCGATGAAGCCGGGGGCGACCGCGTTGACGCGGATGCCGGACCGGCCGGTCTCCTTGGCCAGGGCCCGGGTGAAGCCGATGATCCCGGCCTTGGAGGCGGAGTAGTTGGTCTGGGTGCCGTGGCCGTAGACCCCGGCGACCGAGGAGATGTTGACGATGGCGCCGCCGCGGCGCTTCATCATGCCGAAGACCACTGCGCGGCAGACGTGGTAGACGCCGTCCAGGTTGGTGTCGAGGACCTCGCGCCACTGCTGGTCCTCCATCAGGACGAGCGGGTTGTCGCGGGTGATGCCGGCCGCGGTGACGGCCGCGACGACCGGCCCCAGGTCCTCTTCGGTGGCCTCGATCCAGGCGCGTACGGCGGCCCCGTCCGCGACGTCGACGCGGGTGCCGGTCACACGTACGCCGAACTCCTCGCCGGACTTCTCCAGGGTGCGCGCCGCGTCGTCGTCCGAGCGGTAGCAGAAGGCGACGTCGAATCCGTCGCGGGCCAGCGCCCGGACCGTGGCCCGGCCGATGCCCCGGGATCCACCGGTGACCAGGGCGACCCGGCTCGTGCTTTCTGACATGGTCTTCTTCTCCTCGGGCGGGCGGTCAGGCGGTTGCGGGGCGCAGGGCCGCGGCGGGGCGGAAGGCCATGACGATGCGGCCGACGGTCATCACCGTCTCGCCGGCGGAGCGGGTCTCGCCCTCGAACAGCAGGGTGTCGTCGACCTTGCGGTCCAGGCGCACCCGGTGCTCCAGGACCTCGCCGGGCAGCACCGGGCGGTGGAACTCGACGCCGGTCATGCCGCCGAAGAGCATCACCTGTCCGTCGAGCACGTCCGGGTTGGGGTCGTCCCAGGTGGCGAGGACCCCGGCGGACTGGCACCAGGACTCCACGAGCAGCGTCGCCGGGTAGGCGAAGTCCTCCTCCGGCGTGTCCGGGCCGAGCTTCTCGTACCAGGGCTCGTTGCAGGTGACCGCCTTGAGTGCGATCAGGCGCTCGCCGGGGACCACTTCCACGAGGCGGTCGACGAGCAGCATCGGGAAGCGGTGCGGCAGCCGGGCCCTGATGTCGCGCTGGCCGGTCATGCGGCGACCCCCTCGCCGGCCGGGTGGGCGAAGCGCAGCCGGACGCCGGCCGCGGGGCCGCGTCCGGTGCTGAGCTTGGCCCGGCACTGCCAGTCGCCCGTCGGGGTGCGCTTCCACGCCAGGTCGATGTCGACCAGGTCGCCGGGGAAGACCGGCCCGGTGAACCGGGTGGACTCCACGGCGGCCAGCGCGGCGCCCTTGGCGCCGTCGGGCAGGGTGGCCTCGGCGCTCAGCCGGGCGCACTCCACCAGGCAGACGCCGGGGAAGATGGGGAAGCCCGGGTAGTGGCCGGGCAGCACGGTCTCGGTGTCCGCGACGGTGAACCGGGCCGCGCCCGTCAGTTCGCCGTCGGCGGGCAGGATCTCGACCGCGCCGCTCAATGGGCCGGCGGCGGCCATCATGCCGCCTGCGGCGTGGCGAGCTTGGTGACCAGCAGGTCGTAGGCGCTCTGCAGGGTCACGATCTGCTTGAGCTCGGACTCCGGCAGCTTCACGCCGTACTTCTTCTCCAGGACGACGACGATCTCCAGCGCCATGAGCGAGTCGACCTCGAGGTCGTCGACGAACCGTACGTCGTCGGTCACCTCGGCAACGTCGACATCGAGCACCTGGGCCACGACGGCGCGCAGTTCTTCCTTTTCCAGCACGGTTCTTCGGTCCTTTCGGTCGGGGCGGGGGATCAGCGCAGGGCCAGCAGGGCGCAGCCGACGGTTCCGGTGCGGTCCACGGAGGTGATCACGCCGATCCGGCCGGCCGCCTCGGCGGGCCGGTCCTCGGCGTACGAGAGCAGGGCGGCGGCCTGGAAAGCGGCCGCGGCGGCCCCGGTGTCTCCGATCAGGGCGGTGGGCGTGAGGTCGGCGTACTCGACCGTCCCGAGCACTTCGCGTACCGCCTCGGCCTCGCCCCGGCCCTCGCGGCCGGGTGCGCCGGAGCGGGCGACGGCGGCCACCTGGGCGGGCTCGACGCCGGCCCGGCGCAGCGCCGAGCGCAGCGTGGAGACCAGAGCGGGGCGGGGGTCCGCGTCGAGCACGACACCGAGCTCCACGGCGAGGAGTTCGGCGAGCACGGGCTGGTCGGGGTCCTCGGGGGTGTGCGGTTCGACGAGGAGCATCGCGCAGCCCTCGCCCAGCGCCGGGGCGGGGTCGGCGCCCTGGTCGCCGCTGTGGTGCTCCAGCCAGGCCCGGGCCTGGCTGAACTCCTCGGCGGCCCCGCACAGCACGGTGCGGGCGCGGCCCGCGCCGAGCAGGCGACGGGAGTAGTTCAGGGCGTGCAGGCCGGCCGTGCGGCCGCCCGCGATGGTGGCGTTGGGTCCCTTGAGCTGGTACCAGATGGCGCTCTGGCCGGCCGCGCAGTTCATGACGGTGTTGGGGAACCGTGCCGGGTCGACGAAGAAGGGCTGCTCTCCGGTGAGGGAGTCCCGGGTGAAGTCCATCATCGACTGGGCGCTGCCGGTGGTGGTGCCGAGCGCGAACGCCGCGCCCTCGCCGGTGCCGACCGCGCGGTTGCGCTCCCCGTCGTCGAGCAGGGAGCCGACGGCGGAGACGGCGAGGCCGGTGACCCGGTCCATCGAGCGGGTGCCCTTCTTGCCGAGCACCTCGCGGACGGAGAAGCCGGGCACGAGGTGCCCGACGCCGCCGGGGGTGGTGCCGTGTTCGGGGCCGAGTTCGGTGACGGTGCCGCGCCGTTCCCGCAGGCCCTCGGTGAACGCCGCCCTGCCGATGCCGTACGGCGACACAGCCGACCAGGCGGTGATCACCGGGCGTCCGGCGCCCGTGGTGGGGGTGGTCATGACCGTCACGTATTCCTTCCGTTCGGGGTGGTCACAGGAAGAAGACCATCCGGTAGTCGCTCCAGCGCTCGGCGGTCTCGCCCGCGCGGACGAGGGCGACGCCCTCGACCAGCGGGTGCGGGGAGTGCAGCGCCGCGATGTCGGGTTCCTCCACCAGGACGCGGACTCCGACGCCGAGCAGCGTGCGCAGTCCCTTGCGGGGGTCGGTGAGGGTGTCCACCGTCCACGTGCCGATGCGCAGCGCGGGCACGGGGCCCGCGTCCAGGGCGTAGGACACGGCCGAGCCGCGCAGCAGGATGTCGAGGCCGCCGAGTTGCCGGTGCAGCTCGGTGGCCAGGTAGAGCTCGTCGAAGAACTGCTTCTCCAGCGCGCCCCGGTAGCCGTTTTCGATGACGGCGAGTACCCGGCGGTCCATCAGATCCCCCCCAGGTGCAGGGTCTTGTCGGCGGCGGCGACGTTGGCGGCGTACCCGGCGGGCGGGCGGAGCACCACCTGGGGCAGGTGGTCCACCGCCCCTCGTTCGTCGCTGCAGAACCGGCAGCCGTACCAGTGGAGCCGGCCTTCGTAGGTGGTCAGCAGGCCCTCGATCAGGGCCGGCGTGGAGGGGTACTCCTGGTTCCAGTCGGCCAGGTTGCGCGGCTTGTGGGAGCCGAGCGACCGCTGGGTGAGCATGGTGGCGTACCCGCAGGTCCACACCTGTACGGTGGCGCCGCGCTCCAGAAGGGCCTGGGTCAGCCGTAGTGCGGTGGTGACCTGGTCCGACGTGTGAGGGGGACCCATGAGGGTGATGAGCACGTCCGTGTGGGGGATCTGCCTGGCCACTTAGTGCCACACCACCTTGACGGCCGGATCGAGGATCCAGCCGGCCACCACGTCCATGCCGACGACGCGCAGTTCGGGCCGCAGGGCCGCGGTGTCGAGGCCGCGCTGGGCGAGCGAGAAGCTGTCGGCCGCGAGCACCCCGCCCTCCTTCTGGAACCGGTCCAGGTCGCTGTCGCTGCCGGGGACGGCGAGGACGACGCCGTCCTGGACCAGGAAGAGGAGCGCCGACTGCCCGGTGAGCACCTGGGTGACCGCGTCGCGCCGGAAGCCGGCGTCCTGCGCGACGCGGCCCTGGCTCTCGATGAGCAGCAGCCGTGGGGTGCCGCTCTCCCAGATCTCGCTCACGCCGCCGGCACTCCGTTGATCGCGTCGAGCACGTGCTGGTCGAAGTTGACCAGGCTCCAGTCGCGGCGGTTCTCGATGACGGCGTAGCCGTGCACGATCCGGCCGGTGGCGGTCTTGACGAGGTTGCCGTCGCGCAGCACGTAGAAGTCCATGCGCGAGGTGTAGGTGAAGTCCTTGAAGACCTCCTCGACGGTGTAAACCGTGTAGAGGTCCTCCTCCATCAGCGCCTCGTCGAGGATGCGGATGTCGGAGCGGGGCACGACCGGGATCCAGCGGCGGTCGTCGAGCAGGGTCTTGATGGAGATGCCGCGGTCGGCGACGAAGCGGTCCTTGCCCTCCTCCATCAGGCGCAGGTAGCCGGACATCTGGATGCGCTCGGTGAAGTGGCAGTACGGGTAGGGGATGTTCCACTTCCAGGCGTAGGCGTTCTGCCCTGCCGTCAGGGAGGCGAGGATCTCCTCCTCGGCGGGGGCGGCGGTGCCTGGCTCGCGCTGGAGGTCGTCGCCGAGGGTGGCCACGGCGAAGCGGGCGAGCTGCTCCGGGACCTCGCCGGCCGCCTCCAGGTAGGTGTCGACGCGCAGGGAGACGCGGACCTTGGAGGTGACGGCCTTGTGGATCTCGTGGTTGCGCTCGAACTGGATGGTGACCTTGAAGCCGATGGTCCCGTCGTCGTCCTTCGTCCAGGGCACCACCTCGGCGTCGGCGATGTCGTCCATGTGGAAGGCGTGCAGGATGCGGGTGTCGATGGAGACCAGGTCGACGCCCAGGCCGTGCTCCTCGTACAGCGCTCGGGCGGGCAGCCCGGCCTGGCGGAAGTGGTCCAGGACGGCTTCCTCGACGAGGTAGTTGACGTGCTTGAAGCCGATCCAGGTGCAGATGTTGGACCCCTCGTAGCGGGGTCGCACCCGGGTGGCGGTGGCGGTGGTCAGCAGCGCCTTGACGGCGGTGTCCGTGACGAGGGTCATGCGAGGGGCTCCAGGGCGTTGAGGAGGGCAGCCCCGCGCGGCGGGGTCAGGCCCATGGTCGAGTTGACGAAGGTGCTGACGGCTGCCGCGAACTCCGCGGGCTCGTCGAGCATCGGGAAGTGCCCGCTGCCGGGCAGGACGCAGGCGATCGCGTCGGGGAGCGCCTCGGCCAGCGCCGCACTCTCCTCGGGGGGTGCGGCGAAGTCCGTGGCGCCGGCCAGCACGAGCGCGGGGGCGGTGATCCGGCCGGTCTGCAGCGCGGGGGTGCGCAGGTACAGGTCGAAGAAGCGCAGCCAGCCGTAGGGACCCACGCGGTCGCGGACCCGCTCTCCCATGGCCTGCTTGATGTCGTCGGGGACCCGGCCGCCGGAGTGGGCCCGGATCCCCTCCTCCATGATCAGGTGGAAGTCGTTGAGGTAGTGGCTGATGGTGCCCCAGTCGAACTCCTCGGTGCTGCCCCGGTAGAAGGGGGAGACCAGCACCAGGGCCCGGATGCCGAACTGGCGCAGCGCGTCGACGCCGCCCCGGTTCTTCTGGTCGAGCAGGTCGAGCAGGACGTTGGCCGCCATGGAATGGGCGACCACCACCTCGGCGCCGCCCGGTACCGCGTCCAGTGCCTTGGCGAGCCAGCCCCGCAGGTTGGGCTGCTCGGTCCAGTCGGCGATGGTCTCGGTGCGCCACGGCAGCCGCGCCGTCCACACCTGGTACGACGGGGGCAGCTCGGGCAGGACGCGCTCCCAGACGCTGTCGTTGGCCGCGAGTCCGTGCAGCAGCAGGACGCGGGGGCCACTGCCCTCGGTCCGCCGTTCGACCGACACCGGACGCAGGTCCACCTTGGTGTTCATTTCTGACTCCTTTTCCTCGCCGCTCACGCCGCTTCGGGAGCGAGCAGCAGCAGGTCCGCGCCGGCGTCGTCGGCCGCGGTGCCGGTCACTGCCCGGAAGGGTCCGCGCTCGCCGGCGTCGAACCAGCCGACGGCGGCGGCGACCTGGAGCAGGCCCAGGGCTCCGGAGGCCTTGCCGAAGTGCTCGGGCAGCTCCCAGCGGCGGCCTGCCTGGCCGGCCTCGCCGGCGCCCCGGCGGTAGGGGCCGAGCACGGCGCGCACCGTCGCCGAGCGTTCGGCGGCCGCGGCCCTGGACTCGACGACCAGTGCCGCGCCGCCGTCCACCGCGCGGCCGCCGTCGAGGAGGCGGCGCACCACCTCGTTGTCGGGCTCGACGCCGAGCACCAGGACCCGCTCGGCCCGCCCGGCCGCGACGATCGTGGCCGCCCAGTGGACGGCGTCGAGGCCGGAGGTCTCCCCGTTGCAGACCATCAGGTTGGGGCCGCGCAGCCCGTAGCGGATGGCCGCCGAGGAGGCGATGACGTTGCTGGAGGCGTTGGGCAGGTCCATCGGCGAGGTGGCCGTGACGGTCTCCGCGCGAATGGTCTCCAGTGCCCGGGCGACGGTGTCGAGGTTGCCGAAGTTGGAGCTGGCGACCACGCCGACGCTCGCGGCGGGCACGTTGATGCCCTCCTTCTCGTCGGCGCCGAGCAGGCCGGCGTCACGCAGCGCGGCGGCGGTCAGGGCGTAGCCGAGCTGGGTGGCGCGGTCCTTGTAGCGCAGGCCCTTCTTCCCGACGTGGGCGGCCGGTTCGACAGGGGCGCCGCCGGCGGCGGGGCCGTCGGCGAGGGCGCGTACGGAGTCGGCGCCCGGCAGCAGGACGGCGGCGCCGGTGACCACCACGGTGGTGTCGCCGTTCCCGGTGTGCTGGGCGGTCTGTGTGGTCATCGGGTGCCCTCCACTATGGCCACGGCGTTGATGCCGCCGAATCCGAAGGCGTTGAGCTGCGCCACCTTCAGCGGCTGGTCGGCGACCGCCCGGCCGGTGACGAAGCGGAACGGGGCGGCCTCCTCGACCGGCTCGTCCAGACCCACGGTCGGCGGCACCCGTCCCTCGTTCAGGGCCTGTACGCCCACGATCAGGTTGATCAGTCCGGACGCGCCGGAGGTGTGCCCGGTCATGGACTTCACAGCGGTCATCAGCGGTACGCCCGCGTCGTCTCCGAGCACATCGGCCAGGGCGGTGGCTTCCGCCTCGTCGTTGAGCAGGGTTCCGGTGCCGTGCAGCATCACCAGGTCCACGTCGGACGGCTTGACGCCGGCCAGCTCGTGGGCGGTGCGCATGGCCTCGGCGATGCCCTCGGGGGAGGGTGCGGTGACGTGGTACGCGTCGCAGTTGACGGCGACGCCGCGCAGTCGGCCGTGGACCTGGGGGGCGCCTTCCTCGGTGCGGCGCAGCACGATCGCCGCCGCGCCGTCGCCCATCAGGACACCCGTACGGTTGCGGTCGAAGGGCCGTACCCGGTCGGGCGGGGTCGGGTGGACCCGCTCCAGGAGCCCGTACATCGACTCGGTCAGGACGTCGACGCCGGCGACGATCACGGTGTCGGGTGCGTCCTCGCCCTCCTGGCTCAGCAGGTCGCTGCCGAGCGCGAGCGCGTACAGGGAGGCGGAGCAGGCGTTGGAGAAGGTGTACGTGACATCGGCGTTGAAACGTTTCCGCAGTCCGGTGCCGAAGTGCAGCCCGGAGTCGGCGAACGGGCTGCCGTCACCCCACCACAGTTCCATCGAACGCAGCTCGCGCAGCCCGGTGCCGACCAGGATGGGGATGCCGGACAGGTCTTCGCCCAGCCCCGCGTCGGCGGCCGCCTGGGCGATCGCCTCGTGCAGGAGCCGGCTCGCGCGGCCGGGGACGTCCTCGCCGACGGCTGGTCGGTCGTCCACCTCGTAGGCGTGCTGCGCCCGGAACCTGGTGCGGTCGAAGCCGCGCAGCTCGGCTCGTCCGCTGACGCCCCGGCACAGGTTCTCGAAGAGCTCACCGACACCGGAGCCGGTGGCGGCGACGGCGCCCATCCCGATGATGGGGCGGATCGTCATGACGCCTCCTTGATCGCGTCGTACCGGCCGAGCAGTACCGCCGCGTTGTTGCCGCCGAACGCCAGCCCGTTGTTCTGGACGATCCGCAGGTCGGCCTCGACCGCCTGGTTCGGTACGCAGTCGACGTCGCACTCGGGGTCGGTGGTGACATGGTTGATGGTGGGGGGGATGAAGCGGTTCTGGATGGCCAGGGCGCACCCGATCGCTCCCAGGGCGCTGGCGGCGCCCATGCTGTGCCCGAGCATCGACTTCATGGAGACGGTGCGGGGAGGCGTGTCTCCGAAGACCTGGCGGATGGCGCCCGCCTCGGTGATGTCGTTGGCCTTGGTGCCGGTGCCGTGCGCCGAGATGAGGTCCACCTCGTGGGGCTTGACACCGGCGTTGTCCAGGGCGAGGCGCATCAGTTCGGCGACGCTGTCCCGGTCGGGGGCGACCTGGTGGTGGGCGTCGCAGTTGAGCCCGTAGCCGAGCACCTCGGCGTAGATGGTGGCACCGCGCGCAAGGGCGGAGTCCAGGCGCTCCAGGACCAGTACGCCCGCGCCCTCGCCGGTGAGGATGCCCTTGCGGTCGATGTCGAAGGGCTGGCAGCGGTCCGGGGCGATGGTGCCCAGGCGGTAGAAGCCCGTGAAGGTCTTGCGGCACATCGCGTCCGCCCCGCCGCAGAAGGCGAACTCCGCCTCACCGGAGCTGACGGCGTCGAAGCCGTAGCCGATGGCGTAGTTGCCCGCCGAGCAGGCGGTCGGGATGGTCAGCGCCTCCACGTCGGTCAGGCCGAGTTCCTGGGCGATGGCGACCGACAGCCGCCCGGCCGGCACACGCCGGGCGGCCGCGGGGTCGAAGGCTCCCGTGCCGTCGGCCAGTTCGCTCTCCACCAGCTGGTCGAGGTCGTAACTCTCGCCATCCGTGGTGCCGATGGAGATCAGGCCGCGCCGGGTGCGCAGCTGCGTCAGATCGAGTCCCGAGTCCTCCAGGGCCATTCGGGCGGCTGCCGCCGAGAACTGCGCGGCCCTGCCGAGCTGTTCCACGTCGAGTTCGCTGATCCAGTCCCGCGGGTCGAAATCGGTGATCTCGCACCCGTTCGCGTGGGCGAACCCTTCCGTGTCGAACACCGAGATGGGCCGGGCACCGCTGCGGCCTTCACGCAGTCCCTGGAGGAACTCCTTCGCGCCGAGTCCGATGCTCGACACCACTCCTAATCCGGTGAGAACCACCCGGTGCCGCTCCGGCCGGGTGTGGCCGGTGCCGCGCTCTGCCGCCGTCATGGCAACCTCCCCATCCGCCGCAGCGGGATCGACTACCAGTTGGCCGGCTCGGCCACAACCTCGTAGACACCCTTGAGGTTCACCATGCGGGGCAGCTCGCTCTGGTTGATGACGACGCGGAATTCCTTCTCGAGGGCCGCGAGGATCTCGATGGCGCGGAGCGAGTCGGCGTTGTGGTCCTCCTTGAAAAGGCTGACCTCGCTGACCTCGTCCTCCTCGATTTCGAGAATGTCGCAGACGATTTCCTTGATGGTCTCGAGACGCTCGTCGCGCGTGGCAGTCGTCACACTAATTCCCCTTCTAGGATTCGCCGCTGAAAGCGCGGCAGAGTTACTCACATTGGAAAGGATGCGGTCGCGGCCAATTTCTTACAACGGCGACTGCAACAACCTGCCACCGTCGCCGGCGAATTCAGCTTCCGGGCCGTCCGGCCGGGGAGAGGTCCCCGGAACCCAGCAGCAATGCGTCACTCAAGGACGCGGCGGCGTCCGCGGCGGCGCGGCTCAGCTGCCGGTCGGGGGCGTCGGGCATCCGGGTGCCCGTCCCGGTCAGCACCAGGGCCTCGGCCACGGTGCCGGACGCGGCACGGATCGGTACGGCGTAGGAGACGGCGCGGGGCGCGATCGGGTCGGGTCCGTAGGCCCAGCCCCGGCGGCGTACGACGGCCAGTTGGGCCGGCGTGAACCGGGCGCGCTGCAGCCCCTCGTACAGTTCCTCCGGCTCCGCCCAGGCGTAGAGCACCTGGGCGCCGGGCCCCGCCGAGGCCGGGCGGGCGGTGCCGACGGCAGCCGGGTCACCGCCCATCGCGTCGACGCCGTCGAAGGCGTCGACGGAGGTACCGACACAGATCTGCAGGGTGCCGCGCCGGCGGTAGAGCCGGGCGGCCAGGCCGGTACGGGCGGCCAGCTCGGCCAGGACGGGGACCGCTGCCTCGGCGAGGCGGTCCTGCCGGACCTCGACGGCCAGCACGCCGAGACGAGGGCCGAGTATGAAGCGGCCCTGGACATCACGGGTGAGCAGGCCGAGCCGCTCCATGGCGACGGCGATCCGGTGGGTGGTGGGGCGGGACATCCCGCTGAGCGCGACCATCTCGACCAGGGTGGCCGGTCCGCCCTCGACGATCTCCAGCAGGACCGCCGCCTTGTCCAGGACGCCCACGCCGCACATCGGCCGCGGCCGGACGGTGGTGGTGCTCACCGCTGTGCGGCCAGCCGTGCGCGGATGTCCCCGACGAGTTCGGCCTTGCGGTCCACGAGGTAGAAATGGCCGCCGGGCAGGACCCGCAGTGCGAAGCCGCGGGGGGCGAGGTCCGCCCAGGCGGCGACCTCGTGCGCGGCGACGCCGGGGTCGCTGTCGCCGACGTACCCGACGACCGGGCAGGGCAGCGGGACGCCGGGGCGCGGCGCGTAGCGGGCGACGGCGGTGAAGTCGGCACGGATCGCGGGGAGCACCAGCTCGCGCAGGTCCGCGTCGTCGAGCAGCGCGGCGTCGGTACCGCCGAGCCGCTTGACCTCTTCGACGAGGTCGGCGTCGCTGCCGAACGCGGCGGCCCGGGGGGTGAGCAGGTGCGGGGCCTTGCGGCCGGAGAGCATCAGCAGCGCGGGGGCCGTGCCGTGACGCTCCGCCAGGCGCAGGGTGATCTCGTAGCCGACGGTCGCTCCCATGCTGTGGCCGAAGACGGCCAGCGGAACGTCCAGGTACGGGTCGAGCTCGCCGCTGATGGCGGCGGCGAGTTCCTCCAGCTCGGCGAAGGGCTCCTCGGCGATCCGCTCCTGGCGGCCCGGGTAGCGTACGGCCAGCACTTCGACGTCGTCGCCGAAGGCGTGCCCCCAGCTGTGGAAGAAGCCGGCCGAACCGCCGGCGTGCGGCAGGCAGAGCAGCCGCAGCCGCGGCGTCTCCGCGGTGGGGTACCTGCGCAGCCAGATGCTCTGGGTGCCAAGTGGCATGGTGGTTGGTCTCCTTGTGGGCGGGGCGTGCGGTTCTCAGGCGGCGACGGCGGCCACGGCCGCCGGGCTGTCCAGGGACACGACCTCGGTGCCGGGGGCGATCCGCCGGATCAGGCCGGAGAGGGTGCGGCCGGGGCCGATCTCGACCAGGCTGCGACAGCCCAGGCGGCCTACGAGGGTGCGCACGCCGGGCTCCCAGAGCACCGGCGAGGTGAGCTGGCGGGTCGCGAGTTCGGGCCAGTCGCAGTCGCCCGTGTGGGCCTCGGCGTCGGCGTTGGCGACCACCGGAAGGTGCGCGGGGGCGAAGGCGGTGGCCTTCAGGGCAGCGCCCAGGCTGTCCGCGGCGGGGGCCATGTAGGGGCTGTGGAAGGCGCCGCCCACCTTCAGGCGGATCATCTTGGCGCCGATGGACGGGGCCTCGGCCTCGATGCGGTCGATGCCCTCGGGGGAGCCGGAGACCACGGTCTGGCCGGGCGCGTTGACGTTGGCCACCCAGACGTCGAAGCCGTCCGCGCGTACCCGTTCGGCAAGGCCGCCGATCTCGTCGAGGGGGGCCGCGACCAGGACTCCCATGGTGCCGGGACGTTCTTCGGCGGCCTGTCGCATGGCCCGGCCCCGGGCTGCCACCAGCGTGGCGGCGGCGCTCAGGGACAGTGCTCCGGCCGCGGTCAGGGCGGCGTACTCACCGAGGCTGTGTCCGGCGCAGGCGACCACGTCGCCGAGGGCGTCCAGCGTGCCGCGGCGCACCCCTTCGGCGTGGGCGACGACCGCGACCGTGAACACGGTCAGCTGGGCCAGATCGGTACGCCTGAGGTGCTCGTCAGGGGTGTCGAGCAGCAGCGCGGCGAGGTCCTCTCCGGTGACGTCGGAGATTTCCTCGGTGAGTTTCCATGACGGGGTGTCCCGCCACGGTGTGCCCATTCCTTCTCTCTGTGTTCCCTGTCCCGGGAACACCAGACCGATCGGCATTCGCTCCATGGATCCGCCTTCCGCACCGTATTCACCGGAGGCACGGGGATCCGTCGTCGCGTCTTGCCGCGACGTACGGATCCCCGCGCGCCGGTGGCATGCAGTTCGGGGGGGTTCTCCATGCCACCAGGAACGGGTTCAAGGGGCTCGCCGGGAGCCCGAATCCCTTTCCTGGCGCCATACAACTGCGGGCACCGGACGGGCGGCAACCCGGGTTTCAGGAAGCTGCCAGCCGCGGGCGGAACGGGCTGTCAGACGCGCGTTCCGCCGGCCGCGTTGGCCGGCCCGGACGCGGGCAGCAGTCCCAGTTCGGCGGCGCGGACGCCGGCCTGGAAGCGGGACTGGGCGCCGAGCAGCGCCATGATCTCCGCGACGTGGCGCCGGTAGGTGCGCACCGAGACGGTGAGTTCGCGGGCGGCCACCTCGTCGGTGACACCGGCGCGCAGCGCGCCGAGGATCTGCCGGGCCATCGCCGCCCGGTCCCGGTCGCCGAAGACGATGCGTTCGCCCGCGGGCACGGCGTTGCGCCAGATGCTCTCGTAGAGGGTGCCGAGGGTGTGCAGGACCTCCGGCACCCGGATGATCGAGGCGCGGACGCCGGCCGCCGACTCGGCCATCACCAGGGCGGTGCTGCCGTCGACCAGCAGCGCCTGTAGCGGCGGGACCCGGGCCACCCGGATCGCGACCGGGCGCTCCAGCGCCAGCTGTTCCCGGATGAAGTCCTCGTCCACCAGGTTCGGGCTGGCCAGCAGCCGGACCGAGACGCCTTCGGCGGTCGCGTAGATCAGGTTCCGCTCGGCCCGGGCGGTGCGCGCGGGCTCCTCCTCGCCTCCCGGTCCCGGCGCCCGGGCGTCCACGATGTCGATCGTCCGTGCGGCGCCCCGGATCAGGTCGTCCGCGGCCTGCAGGACCGACTGATAGCCGCCTTCCACAGTGGATATCTGCTGCGACCGGGTGCTGCGGTCGCGGTGCATGGCCACCGTGGATTCGATCAGGGCCCGCACTCCCAGGAGTGCCTGTTCCAGCTCGTCTTCAGCCCCGTTGGACACGTCGTACTCACCATTTCCCCGTTGGTGTACAAACTGCTGCGCGGTCCGTGGTTCAGCCGGACCGCGCGTCTCCCCGTTCACACTGCCGCACTACTCCGAGAGCAACCCCAGTTCCACGGCCCGCACGCCCGCCTGGAAGCGGGAGCCGGCGCCGAGCTCGCGCATGATCTCGGCGACGTGGCGCCGGTAGGTGCGCAGGGACACGTTGAGGTCACGGGAGGCGGCGTCGTCGGTGTAGCCGTCGCGCAGCCGCTCCAGGATCCGACGGGTGAGTTCGCTGCGCAGCTTGGGGCTCAGCGCCAGGTAGTCGTCGAGCTTGCGGCCACGGGACCAGGCGCCGGCGAACAGGAGTTCCAGAGCGCGTACCGCGGCGGGGTCGTTGACCTGCGTCGCGTGGCCCTTGGCGTTGCCGGCGGCCGCCTGTACCAGCGCCGCCGCGCCGTCGACCACGAAGATGTCGCGCAGTTCGGCCTCGGACACCCGGGCCTCGAACCGGGCGCCGGGCACCCGGGTGAGGACGGCGAGGGTGCCGTCGACCACCTGGGGTGCGCACAACAGCCGTACGACGAGCCCGGATTCCACCGCGGCCAGGGCCTTGCCGGCGGCGTGGTGGAACGCCTCGTTGCCGGTCATCGCGACACAGACGGAGTGGCGGGCTCCGCGTACGAGACCTTCGAGGGTCTCCCCGAGCACGGCGACGTCCGTGTGCGGGGCGGCGGACCCCTGGGCGGGTCTCCGGCGATGGAGGGAGACGGTGGATTCGATGAGCGCCCGGGCCTTGAGAAGGGTCTGCTCCACATGTGTCGCATGGTCCACGGGCGTCGTGTCCTCGCCCCCTTCTACGCCGTGCGAATCAATCGCGGCACCGGTCACTGCGTCCCCCTTGACTGACCAGAATCTGCTGGCACCGAAACTCGGTGATTCAACGGGATTCAACTATTCGACGAATAGGCCCCTAGCGCCATTCGAGCAGATCTCTGGCTTCAGACAGTAGTTTGCTGGCCAGGGCCAGTCAACAAGATGCGGGAGCACGCAAGACGGCGCGCGCATATGTCAACCCGTAATTTTTTTTGGCCATTTCGATGGACCGGATCCAGCCACGTTGGCAACAAGCTGCACCCACCCCCCGGAACAAAGACCGCCACTTCCGCTTGCGTCACCGGGTGCGTCGCCCCTCTCACCGTCCGTGGCGCCGCTGTCCGGTTCCGGCCAACCCTGGTCCTCTCAAGGACCGCTCAAGTGGCCCCCGAGCCTACGGTGAGTCGCGTGACAACAAGCCACACGGGGACCAGCGAACTCGCAAGCGAACCACTCTTCGAATCCACCGACGCGCTTGTCTGGTGGTGGACGGTACCGACCGAGCGGTATCGGCACAGCGACCTGGAACTGCTCGACAACGGCGAACTGGATCGCGTTCAAAAAATGAAATCGACGCGGGCGCGGGCAGAGTTCATCACCTGCCGCGCAGCGGTGAAACGGGCGCTTTCGGGAGTACTGGGAATACCGGCCGCAGAGGTATTTCTGGGCCGAAACCCCTGCCCCGGCTGCGGCAGTGCGGAGCACGGTCCTCCGGCCGTTCACCGTCCGGCCACTCCTTGGCGGCTCAGCATCGGACACACCCACGGACTGGGCATGCTCGCGCTCTCGCCCTTCCGGGTGGGCATCGACGTCGAGCAGATCCGCCCGCTCGACGTCGCACAGGTGGACACACCCGTCCTCACGGCGGCCGAGCGCGAGGCCGTGATGGCCCTGCCCGAAGGGCCCGACCGCACCACCGCGTTCCTGCGCTGCTGGACCCGGAAGGAGGCCGTGCTCAAAGCCCTCGGGATCGGCCTCACCACCGACCTGACCGCGCTGGAGTCCCGGGGCTGGGCCGAGGGCCCCGCCCACGTCACCACGTCGGCGCTCGGCTCCCCCAGCACGTGGCGGATGGCGACCGTTCCCACTCCGGCGGGCTGGGTGGCCGCTCTCGCGCTGCCCGCGGGCGCCGACCGGCCGCCGTCGGTGCGCCTGCTCTGAGCTCCGGCGCCGCTGTGACCCCGCCCGACGCGGGCCTTTGCGACGGGACCGCGTCCCGTCCTTCCCCCTTGCCCTTCCCCGGCGCGCATCACGGCGCGCCTTTCGAGGCCAGGAGACACAGACCGTGAATCCCTCGAACAACCTCACCGATCTGCTACTGACCGCTGTCGAGCGGCACCCCGAGTCGGGCCTGCGCCACTGCACGGGCGGGGCCGACGCCGGCTTCCTCGACCAGAGCCACCCCGAACTCCTGGACCGGGCCCGCCGGGTCCTGACCGGTCTGCGGGGCCGGGGGCTGCGCCCGCAGGACAAGATCCTACTGGTCCTGGAAGACTCGCAGGATTTCCTGATCACATTCTGGGCAGCCGTGCTCGGCGGCTTCGTGCCCTGCCCGGTGGCGCCGCCGAGCGACGACCCGGAGCGCTGGGCCGACCGGCTCCGCCACGTCCACACCCTGCTCGGCCGGCCGCTCACCGTCACCGGCGCCGCCCTCGCCGCCCGCCTGCCCGAGGTCGAGGGCCTGCGGGTGACGCCGCTGGAGGAGCTGTACGCCGAGCCCGCCGCCGAACTGCACCGGGCGGCACCCGAGGACACGGCCGTGCTGATGCTGACCTCGGGATCCACCAGCAGCGCCAAGGCGGTCATGCTGACCCACGCCAACCTGCTCGCCTCCCTGGCCGCCAAGAACGGCCACCACCGGCTGGGCCCCGCCGACACCACGCTGAACTGGGTCTCCTTCGACCACGTGGCGGCGCTCCTGGAGTGCCATCTGCTGCCGCTGTCCACGGGCAGTCTCCAGGTCCACGTCCAGGCGCCCGTGGTGATCGGCGATCCGCTGGAGTTCCTGCGGCTGGTCTCCCGGCACGGGGTGACGATGACGTTCACGCCCAACTTCCTGCTGGGGCTGGTCAACGCGGCCGCGGAGCGGCTCGCGGGATCCGGGGAGGCGCTGGACCTCAGCCGGCTGAGGCACATCATCAGCGGCGGCGAAGCCGTGGTGGTGGCCACCGGCGAAACGTTTCTGAAGCGCTGGGCGCCGTACGGCCTGGCCCCGGACGTGCTGTGGCCGGCCTTCGGGATGACCGAGACCTGCGCCGGGAGCGTCTACTCCCGCAAGGCGTTCCCCGAAGCCGATCGCGGCCGCGAGTTCGCGAACCTCGGCACGCCCGTCGAGGGGCTGCGGATGCGCGTCGTGGACGGCGCGGACCGGCCGCTGCCCGACGGGGAGGTCGGCGAACTGCAGCTGTCCGGCCCCATGGTCACCCCCGGCTATTACGCCGACGCCCAGGCCACCGCCGACGCCTTCACCACCGACGGCTGGTTCCGCAGCGGCGACCTCGGCCGCGTCGACGACGGCCGGCTGACCCTGGCCGGGCGCAGCAAGGACAGCGTCATCGTCAACGGCGTCAGCTACTTCAGCCACGACATCGAGGCCGCCCTCGAACAGCTCGACGGCGTCGCCCGCAGCTTCGTCGCGGCCTTCCCCACCCGGTCGGCCGGCAGCGACACCGAGCAGTTGGTGATCGCGTTCTGCCCCGAGCTGCCCGATGACGACGAGGCCGGCCTGTACCGGGTGCTGAACGCCGTCCGCAGCACCGTGGTGATGCACTGGGGCTTCCGTCCCGCCCTGGTGCTGCCGCTGCCCGCCGAGGCCTTCCCGAAGACCAGCCTCGGCAAGATCCAGCGCTCCGCGATGCGCGGCCGGCTGGAGGCGGGCGGGTACGAGGCGCAGGCGCGGGCCACCGCCGACCTGACGCTGCGCATGCTCGGCGGCTACACCGCGCCCGAGGGCGCCACCGAGCTGGCGCTCGCGGAGATCTACGGCGAGCTGTTCGACGTCGATCCCGCCACGATCAGCGCCACCGCGAGCTTCTTCGACCTGGGCGGCACCTCGCTCGACATCCTGCGGCTGCGCGGCAAGGTGGCGCAGCACCTGGGCGTGCCGGGTCTGGAGGTCGTCACCGTGCTGACCGCGCCGACGGTGCGCGCGCTGGCCGCCCGGCTGACCGCGGGTGCCGGGCCCGAGACCCGCCCGTACGACCCGCTGGTGCCGATGCAGACCGGCGGCGCCAAGACCCCCCTGTTCTGCGTGCACCCCGGTGTCGGCGAGGTCCTCGTCTTCGTCGGCCTGGCCAAGTACTTCGCCGGCGACCGGCCGTTCTACGCGCTGCGCGCCCGCGGCTTCAACGCCGGTGAGAAGCCCTTCGTCTCCTTCGAGCAGATGGTCGACACCTACGTGGAGGCCATCCGGGCGCGGCAGCCGCACGGCCCCTACGCGGTGGCGGGCTACTCGTACGGCGCCGCCGTGGCGTTCGAGATCGCCAAGGTCCTCGAATCGGAGGGCGAGCGCGTCGACTTCGTCGGCAGCTTCAACCTGCCGCCGCACATCAAGTACCGCATGAACGAGCTGGACTTCGTGGACACCGCGGCGCACCTGGCGTTCTTCCTGGACCTGATCGACAAGAAGCAGTCGATCGAGCTGCCGGACGCCTTGCGCGGGCTGCCGCGGGAGGCACAGGTGGCCCACTTCATCGAGATCGCGCCCCGGGAGCGGCTCGCCGAGCTCGATCTGGACGCCGAGAAGTTCGGCGCGTGGGCCGAACTCGCCGACGCGCTGACCGACATGGGGAACGACTACGAGCCGAGCGGCACGGTGCGGTCGATGAGCGTCTTCCACGCGATACCGCTGCGCGGCACCAAGGAGGACTGGCTGAACAACGAGCTGCGCCGTTGGGACGAGCACACCACCGAACCCAACCGGTACCTGGAGGTGCCGGGCGAGCACTACACGATGATGGGCCCTCGCCACGTGGCGGCCTTCCAAGCGGTTCTGCGGCGGGAACTGGACCGCGCGATGGCCGAGGCCGACGCGATCGCGGCCCGGGGGTAAGACGAAAATGACGGGGGACAACACCATGCGGGGAAAGAAGATCCTGATCACCGGCGGTACCGGGCAGGTGGCCCGGCCGGTCGCCGAGGCACTGGCCGAGCACAACGAGGTCTGGTGCATCGGCCGCTTCGGTACGCCGGGCGTGGAGCGCGAGCTGACCGAACGGGGCATCACCACACGGCAGTGGGACATGGCCGACCCTTCGGAGTACGCGCTGAAGGGCATACCCGAGGACTTCACCCATGTACTGCACTCCGCGGTGCACCGGGGCGAGGACGGCGACTTCAACGCCACTGCCGAGATCAACGCGGTGGCCGCCGGCCGCCTGATGGTCCACGCCCGTACCGCCGAGGCGTTCCTGTTCGTCTCGACGGGCGCCTTGTACGCACGCCAGACCCTGGATCACGCGTACACCGAGGACGACCCGGTCGACGCCAGTGCCGCGTGGCTGCCGGCCTACCCGATGGGCAAGCTCGCGGCCGAGGGAGCGGTGCGCGCCTTCGCCCGGGTGCTGGGCCTGCCCACCACCATCGCGCGCCTCAACATCGCCTACGGACCCGGGAGTTACGGCGGAGTTCCCATGCTCTACTTCGAGCAGATGCTGGCCGGGAATCCGATCGCCGTGCCGCTCGAGGGGCAGAACTGGTGTTCCCTCCTGCACACCGAAGACCTGGTCGCGCAGGTCCCGCCGCTGTGGCGGGCGGCGTCGGTGCCGGCGACGCTGGTCAACTGGGGCGGTGACCAGTCAGTCGGCATCAGCGACTGCGTCCGCCACATGGAGGCGCTGACGGGCGTGGAGGCCGTGCTCGTACCGAAGGAGGTCACCCGGGAGACCTACCGGTTCGACCCCGCGCTGCGCCACCGGCTGACCGGCCCGTGTCGGGTCGACTGGCGGGACGGCATCGAACGCACCCTTCGGGCCCTGTACCCGCAGCACATGAGCCACCGAGAAGGGACGCAGACGGCATGACGACCGGCATCGACGACAATCTGGCCCTCATCCGGCGCGCCTACCGCGCCTTCCACGAACGCGATGTGGCGGGTCTGCTCGACACGCTGGATCCGCAGGTTGAGTGGGTGCACCCCGACGGCATGGCCGACTACGGCCTGGGCGGCACCAAGCACGGCCACGCCGGCGTCAGGGAGTTCCTGTCGCGCGTGCCGGCCGTCCTGGGCGGAATGCGCCTGGAGCCGCAGGAGTTCGTGGCCGCCGACGACCGGGTCGTCGTCTTCGGCGTCCGTCAGGTGACCTCGGTCCGCGGCACGACGGAGACGCTTCCCTTCATCCACTCCTGGACCCTGCGGGACGGGATCGCCGTCCGGATGGAGGACATCTTCGACACGGTGGTGTTCCAGCGGCTGATCGAGAGCTGAGCACGATCCGTGACCCGTCCGGCGGGGCGGCGGTCAGTCGGCGGCAGCCGGGACCGCGGCCGCCGGGCGGGTGCCGCGTCGGCGGGAGACCGCCACGCCGGCCAGGCAGATCGCGCCGCCGAGCAGGGTCAGCCAGCCCGGTATCTCGTCCAGGGCGATCCACGCGATGAGCACCACGACGGCGGGCACCGCGTAGGTGGTCGCGCCCATCTTCCCGGCGGTGGTCCTGGAGAGGGCGTACGTCCAGGTGGTGAAGGCGAGCGCGGTCGGGAACAGGCCCAGGTAGACCATGTTGAGCGTGGCCGACAGCGGGGCCTCGGGCAGTTGGGAGGCCAGCTGCCAGGCGAAGGGCAGGGTGACCGCCGTGCCGACGAAGCAGCCGTACGTGGTCACTTGTATCGGGTTCGCGTACTGCAGCGCGGGCTTCTGCGCGACCACCCCGGCCCCGTAGGTGAGCGCGGCGAGCAGGCAGAGCAGCACGCCGGTGACGGAGGAGGCGCCGCCCTCGGAGGTGGACAGGCCCACCACGACCGCGCCGGCGAAGGAGACGCCCATCCCGGCCAGCAGCATCGGCGGGAACCCTTCCCGCAGCAGCCACCCTCCGAGCAGGGCGATCACGATCGGGCCGATGTTCACGATCATGGCCGCGGTGCCGGCGTCCACGCCCTGCTCGCCCCAGTTCAGCGCCACCATGTAGAGGCCGAACCACAGCACGCCCGAGGCGAGGATGCCCGGCCAGGCCTGGCGCGGCGGTGGCGGGACCCGCTTGACGAGCAGGACGATGGCGAGGGCGACCGATGCCGTCAGAAGCCGTCCCAGAGCCAGTGCGCCCGGGTGGTAATGGGCCGCCGCCGACCGGATGGAGACGAACGCCGAGGCCCAGAGCGCGACGGTGACGGCCGCCGCCGCGAGGGCACGATGGTCGGTTCTGGGGCCCTCGGCCGTGTGATCCATACGGGTCAACGTACTCATGCCGCCTCCGCCTGACGAGGCGATTTCCCCAGCGCCGCCCGCAGGGCGGCCGCGTAGGCCTTCGGGTGCGTGGTGTTGCCGTTGTGCCCGCCCGGGAAGGTCCGTATCCCGGTGCCCAGCAGCTCCGCCAGAGCGGTGGCGCACTGGTGGTCGAAGACGGTCGACGGGGTGGCCGCGCCCACGGCCGGGACGATCCGGGTCGTGGTGCGGGTGAGCTCGGCCGGGTCGAGGGTGTCGTGGACGATCGCCGAGAAGTCGTGCCGGATGAAGTAGTCGAAGTTCGCCAGCCGCCGCTCGTCCAGGGGCTGGGGCGTCAGGTCGGGCTCCACGTCCTGCCGGGAGAGGTCTATCCCGAGCACCCGGGCCATCTCGGGGAAGGCGGCCGCGAGTCCGCCCGTGCGGTAGACCTCCTGGAGTCCGGCGAGTTCCGCCTCGTGGTGGGCGCGGGCGGCCGCGGGCAACAGCCGCGGGGCGACCGGCTCGTGGGCGATCAGTGTGGAGACCTGCTCCGGGTGCCGGGCGGCCAGGTGCAGGCCTATGACGGCGCCCAGGCTGCACCCGAGCATCAAGGCCGGCTCGTCGGTGACGGCGGCCAGCAGGTGGTGCACGTCCTCTGCGTGCTCGGCGAGGCTTGTGGTCAGCCCGGCCTCCTCGGACCGGCTTCGCGAGAGACCGCGGCGGTCGTAGGTCAGGACGGTGTACTCGTCGGCGAGGTGCGGGACCAGGTCCACGGTGCGGTCCGCATCCCCTTCGCCGCTCTGCGCGATGAGCAACAGCGGCCCGTTGCCCTGGAGTCGGTAGTGCAGCGTGGCGCCCGGAACCGGGAGGGTGGCGGTGGTGATCGCGGCGGGGGACATGGCGACTCCTTCAGACGGTCGGCGCGGATCCTTCGTCCGCTGCTCTGCGATCAGCCTAACCCATCGAAACAGATGCATCAATAGCGATGCATTCCATGAGATGCATCTGCCCTGATGTATCTTGGCGGGGTGGATGGCATCGAACTGTTCCTGCTGGGCCGAGCCTTGATGAAGCTCGGCGAAGAAGCCCTGCCCGAACCCCCCGGCGGCTCCGGCCAGTACGCCGGCAGCGTCCGCGCCGTGGTGATCGTGGCCGGGGACATCGCCGCGCACCCGGACACCACCGTGGGCGAGACCGCCCTGCGCACGGGACTGCCGCAGAGCCAGGTCTCCGGCGCCGTGGCCCGCCTGCGGGAGGCCGGGTCCGTGGAGACCGTGCCCGACCCCGCCGACCGCCGCCGCACGCTGGTCCGCCAGGCCCCCGAGGTCTCCGCGCGCGTGGCCGCCGTACGGGCCGCAGGGGCGTCCAAGGTGGAGGAGGCCCTGGCCAGGGCGCTCGGCGAGGCGGAGGCGCAGCGGCTGCCCGAGGTGACCGAGGCCCTGGAGGTACTGGCCCGCCACCTGGTCCGCGAGGCCCGCTGACGGGACGGCTACCGAGTGCGGCGGCTCAGGCCAGGCACCGCGGCCTGCGCCCGTGGTAGCCGGCCATCTCCTCGAAGAGGGCCCCGATGTCGAGCGGCGCGCCCTCGGGCAGCCCCTGCTCCTCCGCGTACCCGCGGTGCAGGTTGGGGAGCAGGCGCTCCGCGTCCAGCAGTCCGGCGTACGGGCCGAGGTCGGTGGCCCGGGCCAGTTCGACGGGGCTCACCCCGGCCGCCGCGCCCTCCTTGGCCAGCCCTCGCACCCAGCGCAGGTACGCCTCGTTGGCGTCGAGGATCTCCGGGCCGCCGACCGGGCCGTGGCCGGGGACGATCGTGGTCGCGCCCAGGGCGCGCAGCCGCTCCAGGGCCCGCAGGGAGCCCGCGACGGAACCCATGACGCAGAAGGGCGTGACCCCGTTCATCGCGAGGTCGCCCGTGAACAGCACCCCCTGTTCGGGCAGCCAGACCACGGTGTCGTCGACGGAGTGCGCGGCCGGGCCGATGTGGACGAGCTCGGCGCGGATCGCGTCGCCCACGTGGAGCGTCATGCGGTCCTGGAAGGTCAGTTCGGGCGGGGTGATCTCGATGTCGCCCCAGCAGACGTCCGGCCACAGTCCGGCCATGTGCGTCCCGGCCGCGCCCACCAGGGTGCGGGTCCTCTCGTGGCCGATGGTCAGGGCCTCGGGGAAGACGAAGTTGCCGTAGGTGTGGTCGCCGTGGAAGTGGGTGTTCACCACGGCGTGCGGGGGCCTCGGTGCCAGCCGCAGCGCGGCCCGGCGCAGGTTCCGGGCGCGGGCCTCGGTGGCGGCGGTGTCGACCAGCACGCTGCGGTACCCGTCGGTGAGGATGCCCGCGTTGTTCAGGCACCAGCCGCCGTCGGGCTGGACGTACGCGTGGACGCCGTCGGCCACTTCGATGACATCGGCGTGCATGGGTCGTGCCCTCACCGGCCGCGCCACGTCCCGGCCGAGGCGTGCGGGTTGTGGTGGCCACGGTGCCAGCCGCTGTCGGGGGCCCGGCCCCCCGCGGCCGGCGCGGGCGCGGCGGCGGTCCGTCGCGCCAGCAGGGCCGTCAGCACCGCCGTGAGGGCGGCGGTCTCCTCCGCGGAGGGTTGGCCGCCGGTGATCTTCCAGGGCGTGGTCATCTCTCTCCTCCCTCGCCCGTCACACCGGCGGATTGCCGTGTTTGCGGGACGGGACGTCCGCGTACTTGGTCCGCAGCATGGCGAGTGCGCCGATGAGCGCGGAGCGGGTGTCGGCCGGGTCGATCACGTCGTCCACGAGGCCGCGCTCGGCCGCGTAGTACGGGTGCATCAGCTCGGTCTGGTACTCCTTGATCTTCTGCGCCCGTTCGGCGTCCGGGTCCTCGGCCGCCGCGATCTCCCGGCGGAAGATGACGTTGGCGGCGCCCTCGGCGCCCATCACCGCGATCTCGTTGCTGGGCCAGGCCAGCGAGACGTCGGCGCCGATGGAGCGCGAGTCCATGACGATGTACGCGCCGCCGTAGGCCTTGCGCAGGATCAACTGGATCCGCGGGACCGTCGCGTTGCAGTACGCGTACAGCAGCTTGGCACCGTGCCGGATGATGCCGTTGTGCTCCTGGTCGACGCCGGGCAGGAAGCCGGGGACGTCGACGAGGGTGACCAGCGGGATGCTGAAGGCGTCGCAGAACTGCACGAAGCGGGCGGCCTTTTCGCTGGCGTGGATGTCGAGGACGCCGGCCATCGCGGAGGGCTGGTTGGCGACGATCCCGGTGACGTGGCCGTCGAAGCGGGCCAGCGCGCACACGACGTTCTGCGCCCAGGCCGGCTGGATCTCGAAGTACTCGCCGTCGTCGGCTATCTCCTCGATGACCTTGCGGATGTCGTACGCCTGGTTCGGGTTGGCCGGGACGAGGCCGAGGAGCGCGTCGGTGCGCCGGTCGGCGGGGTCGTCGGTCTCCTCGCGGGGTGCGGTCTCACGGTTGTTGGCGGGCAGCAGCGACAGCAGGAACCGTACGTCCTCCAGGCAGCCCTCCTCGTCGTCGTAGGCGAAGGCCGCCACGCCGGAGACCGCGGCGTGGACGTCGGCGCCGCCGAGGCCGTTCTGGGTGATCTCCTCGCCGGTCACCGCGCGGACCACGTCCGGTCCGGTGATGAACATCTGCGAGGTCTCGCGCACCATGAACACGAAGTCCGTCAGGGCCGGCGAGTACGCGGCGCCGCCGGCGCACGGGCCCAGCATCACCGAGATCTGCGGGATGACGCCCGAGGCCTTCGTGTTGCGCTGGAAGATGCCACCGTAGCCGGCGAGGGCGGTGACGCCCTCCTGGATCCGGGCTCCCGCGCCGTCGTTGAGGCTGACCAGCGGGGCGCCGGCGGACACCGCGAGGTCCATCACCTTGTGGATCTTCTGCGCGTGGGCCTCGCCCAGGGCGCCGCCGAAGATGCGGAAGTCGTGCGCGTACACGAAGACGGTCCGCCCGTGGACGGTGCCCCAGCCGGTGACGACCCCGTCGGTGTAGGGCTTCTTGTGCTCCAGGCCGAATCCGGTGGCCCGGTGCCGGCGCAGGGCCTCGATCTCGTGGAACGAGCCTTCGTCGAGGAGCGCCTCGATGCGCTCCCGCGCCGTCAGCTTGCCCTTGGCGTGCTGCCGTTCGGTGGCCTTCGGGTCGGGCCCGGCGATGGCCCGTGCCTTGATCTCGGCCAGTTCCACGGCACGGTCCTGGATGGCGGGTGGGGCGACGTCACTGATGGTCACGGGATTCCTCCGGGGCGGTGGGGAGGTTCTGCCGGCTGCCGGCCCCGCCCGCCCCGTCGCCGCCGACGGGGCGGGCGGGCGGGGCGGGGCAGGGCGGGCGCCGATCAGCGGCTTTTGATCAGTAGCGGCATCAGTAGCGGTAGTGGTCCGGCTTGTAGGGACCGTCGACGTTCACGCCGATGTACGAGGCCTGCTCCGGGCGGAGAGTGGTGAGCTTGACGCCGAGCGCGTCGAGGTGGAGGCGGGCGACCTTCTCGTCGAGGTGCTTGGGCAGCACGTAGACGTCGGTCGGGTACTCCTC
>NZ_JBHWJY010000008.1:160097-161230 GCF_042731135.1 Streptomyces sp. NPDC059874 | reverse complement strand
CCAGATGTGGAAGCCCGGTAACGGGTGAAGCTGACTGGTACTAATAGGCCGAGGGCTTGTCCTCAGTTGCTCGCGTCCACTGTGTTAGTTCTGAAGCAACGAACAGTTGCTGGTTTCTAGAGCTAGAACATAACTACAAAGTGTGCTTGTTCGCTCGAAACCGATAGGGTTTCGGTGGTCATAGCGTTAGGGAAACGCCCGGTTACATTCCGAACCCGGAAGCTAAGCCTTTCAGCGCCGATGGTACTGCAGGGGGGACCCTGTGGGAGAGTAGGACGCCGCCGAACAATCTTTCAAAGGACCCTTGGTCCAGCGTTCAACGCTGGACCAAGGGTCCTTTTTGTTTTTCACCTCTTTACGCCGAAGCGCGGCCATGGGTTGGTTGCGCGAGAATGACTAGCGGTACCCCGAAGACAGGAGTCACACCCATGTCCAACTCTCCCGACGATCGTCCGGAGCGCGAGCCTCGGCGCAACGACGGCGGTGACAGGGGCGGCTACCGCGGGGGCCGTGACGACCGTGGTGGCGACCGTCCCCCGTTCCGTCGTGACGACCGTGGTGGCCGTCCGACCGGTGGTGGTGGCGGTTTCCGTCGCGATGACCGTGGCGGCCGTCCCGCCGGCGGTGGCGGCGGCGGTTTCCGCCGTGATGACCGCGGAGACCGTCCCTCCGGTGGCGGCGGCGGTTTCCGCCGTGACGACCGTGGTGGAGACCGTCCGTCCTTCCCGCGTCGTGACGATGAGCGTGGTGGGTTCCGTGGCGGTCGCGATGACCGTGGTGGCGACCGTCCCTCTTACCCGCGTCGCGATGACCGTGGTGGGGACCGTCCGTCCTTCCCCCGTCGTGATGACGACCGTGGTGGGTTCCGTGGCGGTCGTGACGACCGTGGTGGCGACCGTCCCTCCTACCCGCGCCGTGACGACCGCGGTGGGGACCGTCCCCCGTTCCGTCGTGACGACCGTGGTGACCGTCCCGCCGGCGGTTTCCGCCGTGACGACCGAGGTGAGCGTCCCAGCTACCCGCGTCGTGATGACGACCGTGGTGGGTTCCGTGGCGGTCGCGATGACCGTGGTGGCGACCGTCCCTCTTACCCGCGTCGCGATGACCGTGGTGGGGACCGTCCGTCCTTCCCC
>NZ_JBHWJY010000008.1:159610-159999 GCF_042731135.1 Streptomyces sp. NPDC059874 | reverse complement strand
CCCGTCGTGATGACGACCGTGGTGGGTTCCGTGGCGGTCGTGACGACCGTGGTGGCGACCGCCCCTCCTACCCGCGTCGCGACGACCGTGGCGGGGACCGTCCGTCGTTCCGTCGTGATGACGACCGTGGTGGGCGTCCGAGCTACCCGCGTCGTGACGATGAGCGTGGTGGGTTCCGTGGCGGTCGTGACGACCGTGGTGGCGACCGCCCCTCCTACCCGCGCCGTGACGACCGTGGCGGGGACCGTCCGTCCTTCCGTCGTGATGACCGGGGTGAGCGTCCCAGCTACCCGCGTCGTGATGACGACCGTGGTGGGCGTCCGAGCTACCCGCGTCGTGACGATGAGCGTGGTGGGTTCCGTGGCGGTCGTGACGACCGTGGTGGCGAC